>JAFKGL010000011.1 GCA_017307065.1 Candidatus Paracaedimonas acanthamoebae | reverse complement strand
GGTTGAAGGTTTTTCCAACTCAATAGTTTGTGAGGATGTCAAATCAACTACATTCAATTGATCGTCTTCAGTTTGAGCAACTAATCGAGTTCCCTGTAATCCTGTAAGTTCAAATTCTATATCTGGTTGCGTAGATTGAACCTCTGAACCTAGCCCCATAATTAAAGAACACATGGCTATTGATAATATTTTTAAAAACCGACTTTTCATTTTAACTCCTATTTATTTGAAGTGTATGCATGTACTTTTGGCAGCAGAACAGTTTACTTTATTTATTCCAAAAACATAAATTAAAGTTACTTTTGGGTCAAACAATTTTGACACTAGTTTTGAAACAAAATTTTCATATTCTCTACTTAAAAAACAAATTATTTTTTAACGTGTCAAAAACACATGTTTTTGGAACGATATGATCAGGAAAATACCCAATTAGCATAGCATTAAAAAAGATCGTTGGATTTTACAGAATATCTAAGCGAACCCCATATTAAGCAGTATATAGCCGTTCATCTTAAATATATTGCTGAAGGGGCTGAGATACAAGATGAAGAAGAATTTAGGGAGATCATTAGAAAAGGTCTCACCAATTTGATGAGGACAGTATCATGACACTTGCAGAAAAATGGAAACTAGAAGGTCTAGAAAAAGGTCTTCAACAAGGACTCGAAAAAGGTCGTCTTGAAGTTGCTCGTTCTATGTTATTAGAAGGTATCAATAAACAAACTGTTGTTAAAGTTACAGGCCTTAGTGAAGAAGATCTTTCTCAACTCCTTAACTAGGTTTTTTCTACATTATTTTACTTTTGAGAGCTCTTGCCACTTTGTATTTGTATTTGAGGTCTCGAAATGTTCGTATTGGTGAAAAGTCGCCAAAATTTTTAGCGGTCTAATTCAAAACGAACACTTTTGAGGGTTCTTCCACAGGATACCAAGAAATTTGATTTTGAGCCTAGTCCTCTAGATAGCAAGCATTTATTTCTATTATTGAAAGTTATAACTTCTGCAACAATTAATTCCTATCAAAAATTAGAGAAGGTTTCTCCTAATTCTTATTGGTAGATACGTACCTTTATGGGATTTAACCCCTTATTCCCAAAAAAGAGCCCTCTGATGATCCAGAGGGCTTACACGGGGAAAGTTACTTAGTTAAAGCTGTTTGAGCCTTACATTTTAGATATGGAGACTCAAAAATATATTTCAAGGGGAACCAGATAATATTTTTTGAAATTGTTTATTGCCTGGCGATTTGCCTTAATGCAGCCTCAACAGTATTTTCAAGTAATGAAGCAACTGTCATGGGACCAATCCCCCCGGGGACAGGCGTAATGGCACTTGCGACATGAGAAACATTTTCGAAATCAACATCGCCTACTATTTCCATTTGGCCCTTTTGGCCTTGAATATGATTAATTCCCACATCTAAAACAATTGCGCCAGGCTTAACCCATTCTTGTTGAATAAATTGAGGTTGACCAACAGCCGCGACGAGGATATCGGCTGTTTTTGTAATATCAGAAATATTGCGACTCTTTGAATGAAGAACTGTCACGCTACAGTCTTCTTTCAACAAGAGCATTGCTAGAGGCCGTCCAACCAGAATAGATCGTCCCACAATAACGGCGTGGCTACCTGTAATATCCTTCTTATGACTTTTAAGGAGAGTTAAGATCCCTTTGGGTGTACAAGGAATAACTGTTGGCTGCCCAAGACTAAGCATCCCTAAATTTTGCGGATGCAAACCATCAACATCTTTAACAGGATCAATTGCTTCAATCAGTTCAAAAGCATCCAAATGTTGAGGAAGAGGAAGCTGCAAAAGGATTCCATGGATAGTCTCGCTCGCATTTAATTGATAAATAAGCTCAAGGATGGGTTCCATTGGGGTTAGAGGCGGAAAATAATATTCCTTGGAATAAATCCCAACCTCTTGGCATTGCCGGCATTTTGAGGCAACATAACTTTTGCTCGCCAGATTGTCCCCTACCCGAATAACGGCCAATCCAGGCGTAAGATTTTTTGTCTTTTGTATTTCTGTAATTTGAACTTTAAGGTTGTTCTTAAGCTGTAGCGCCAAAGAACGACTGTCCAGCAAAACCGGTGTCATGGGCATGTAAAAATCTGCTTAAGCTACTCCTATAAATTTCAAGATAAGTCTTGAGACAACATTTTGGATAAAGACAAGAATAAAAATAGCAACCATCGGACTGAAATCAAAACCCCCTAGGCCCGGAATAAGGCGCCGAATTGGAGTCAACATAGGTTCAGTCAATCGATAAAGGGCTTCACCTATTACAACAACAGCACGATTATATGTGTTAATAATTTGAAATGAAATGAGCCAACTTAAGATAACGCTCGCAATAAATACCCAAATATAAAGCTGAAGAATAGTCCGCAAAAGCTCAAGCATTGGAATAATCAAAACATCCATGGAAAACCTCTATTTATTTTACTTAAAAATAACGTCGCTATCTCATAATAACAAGAAGAATCTCATTTTGAACCTCTCTTTGTATAAGAAAGTTAGGGGGAAATTTCTATCTCAGACTCAATGAATCTTTTTAAGGCTATGACACGACGTTTTGTTTCTTCTTCTTTTTGACGTCGTTCTTCAGCTGCTTGCTCTTTTTTAGTTTCAATCTCTTTTTTACGTTGCCACAAATTTGGTAAAGTTAAAAGAATGTCAAATGCACTTATTGTTTCTTCTGTTTCAATTTTCTTTTGTCGATCGTGAGGACTCGACATCACAATTTTATGTTTTCTCGGCTCATTTCTGAAGATACCTAACTGGTTAACAAGAAGATGAGAAAATAAAGTGGCGCAATGTGTACTCTTTTTAAGAATATCTTGACTATTATTCGCTAAAGACGGAGAAAAAGCTAAATAACGCTCTACAATCACTTCTTTAAATATTTTAAGTGTGTGTTCAGTAAAAATAATTGTCTTCTCTTTGTTTTTAGTAGTTTCATATTTGTGTTTCTGTAACTTTAAAGAGGTCAATGTATCCTCTATCAATAAATCCAATTGTTTTGGAGTCATATTAATTAAATTAGTTACTTTGTCCTCTTCACTCCCTCCTTTTAAAATGTCAAACGCAGTGTTCAAAAAAAGATCTCCTAAATAAGGAAGAATCTTAGAAGGCTTAATTTCTACATCTTCTTCATATTCTGGAACATTAACAAGAGGATGTGTATTTCCAAATTTTTTGCTAATCACCTCATTTAAAAATTCGAGCAAAGTAACTTTGGTCGATTCAATATCCAAGATAAACTGACTATTTCCTTGATCGGATATTTTTAACTTAAAATCTGGATTTTGTTCAATTTCATTTAACACACGAACAAATGTTTCAAAGACCAATTCAAATTTTTCTTCATTCGTAAACTTAAAATGAGATTCTGATAATTTTTCTTTGAGGAAAACTACTAAAGTTTGAAAATTTCTACGAGCAACCGGGCTTTCAACTTTAAAGTTCTTTAGTGTTTCTTGAAAATTTTCTTCCAAAAATTCGGTTATTATTTCAGCAAATTTAGCCTGGAATTTTCTTGATGCATCCTGAGTTTGTATACCAAAAGTTAAGATCGAATTTATATTCTCTACAGTTAAAGACTCTAAAAAATATTTCTGAAGTTTTTCAGTGATCTCTTTCATTAATCTTTGAACTAAATCACCAGAAACAATTATTCCCAATTGAGTTGCAAAGCTTTCATGAAGTTGTTTCTCATCAGCAACCTTCAAAACATCATAAAAAACTGCAATGAATTTTTTATGGAATTTCTTCACAATCTCGGGAATTTCTATATGTTTATTTTTCAGCCTAAAGCGAAGAAGAAATTCCACGATTAAACTTGTTTCCTTAACAACGAGCCCAGAATCTTTCAAAGATTTTTGGATATCTTTCTGAATGCCTATCACATTTAAGTTAGAACTTTCTTTTTGAACCAGAGGAGGTGGGGGCGGCGGCGGAGGGGGCCCACTACTACTTTGCGCGGAGATAGACACAGGAGGTTGCGGCTGCCTTATGGCTGGAGGCTTTATTTCTTTTTTTAATAATTCTTCCAAAGACTTATTAAGATCTTTAAGTTCTCCGTCAAAAAAAAGTAAATTAAATTCTTCAAGTAAAAGTTTTTTCTTAAGTTGCTTTTTCTCTTTTATCTCTTGTTCAAGTTTTTCTCTTTTTATGAGTCGTTCTTTTAATCCGACCCAATAAGGAAGCGAGAAGAAAAAAACAAATTCTGGAACTTTTAATGGAGATGTTTCTACACGTCCCTTTCCATCAATACGACGTATTTGAATTTTATATTTTCTTCCCTCCATCACTTCTTTTACTAATTGATGTATTTCAAAAGTTTTCTTGGCTTTTTGAAGAGATTTTTTTAAGCTGGGCTCGGTTCTCTCAATCGCGGCAATAAATCCAAAACCGACATCCAAATAATCCTCGATAAGACATTTTACATCTCGATAAAAAGCAGGAGCTAGCTTAAGCGGGGTTCCCTTCAAATCTTGAGAGCCAAGCTCCTCCATAATGGTTTCTATTATGTTGCTATATGTTTTTTTACTGATCTTTTCTTCTTGGCTCTTCAAGGAAATCTTGTCCGCTTCAGAACAATTTTCCATCTTAGTTCTAATTTCTTCAAGTTCCTTATCTTGAGAAGCTATCTTGATTAAGAAATCAATTTTTTCCTTGTAAGACTCACCAGATAAAAGATCAAATAATCTAATAATTAACCAAGAGTCTAACTTTTTGACTATTTCTTTGATAGAAATATTTTCTTTTTCAAAGGAGTTTTCTTGTGAAGGCACATTAACTGGCTCAGACTTTGAACTTAAATCTCTCGCTCGCTCTGAACCATAGAGTTGCCCAACAGCAAGAAGAACATAAGGCTTGAGCCTTGTTTTTAGTTCATCTGAATCTATATCTTCATTTCCACGCGCATTTGTTAAAAGGGGAAACTGAAATGAAGGAACTAAAACGATTAATTTAAACACTTGGGTCAGAATTTTCTTCTTCTCTTCGGTAGAAAATTGGCCCTTTCCTCCCCAAAGTGATGCATCTTTTACATAAGAATTAATAATGATTCTCGCAGTTTGTTTTATTTGAGAATTCAGTTCAGCATGTACTTCGTGATTAAAGAGGTCATCAATAACGTTAGTTATAAAAGGATTAAGATCACTAAAAGAGGGAAGAGATTTTTCTAAGACTCCCAGCCCCTCTTTCTCAATATAATTCATTAATAACTTAGAACGCCACACTTCAAAAACATCCCGGGCAAGCCGCTCAAAGCCTGAGCTAAAATCAACAACTCCTAAAACATCATCTGTTATGATATCATGAGAAGGTTGAATTAATTCCCATATAAGTTTTTCCATTTCTTGAGGAGAGATTTTATAGGTTTTTGTAATGAGATTATCGATACGTTGAGAGAGCTTTTCAATTAACTCCGGAATCTGCGTTATCTCTAATTTTAAATCTTTAATAATTCTTTGAAGAGCGATAGTGATTGATGATTCTTTAGAAAACTTTATTTTATTCTCTTGAAGGGCTTTTTCGATCGCTTCTACATGATTTCGTAGGAGCTTATCATTCTTTAACGGTAAAACTTCACGCAGTTGATTCACTACTTTTTCTTGATCAGGGACCATTAAATCTGAAAGAGGAAGTTCTGTCCTAGTCTCCGAAAAATTTAACTCTACGGCTTTTTCTTTTTTCTGCTCAATCATTTTCTCAGCGGGATGTAGGATTAGCGTTTTAGCTTCATAATCTATTTCAACATCTGGTTCTACTGGTCTATCTTCAACTTCTTCTCTTTCTTGAAAAAGATCTGGGATTAGCGCTTCAGCTTCATGAACTCTTCCAACAACTGGTTCTACTGGTATATTTTCAACTTCTTCTCTTAGCTCAACAATTTCCTCGGCAGGTAGGATTAGCGCTTCAGCTTCATGATCTCTTCCAACAACTGGCTCTACTGGTATATTTTCAACTTCTTCTCTTAGCTCAACAATTTCCTCGGCAGGTAGGATTAGCGCTTCAGCTTCATGATCTCTTCCAACAATTGGTTCTACTAGCCTCTCTTCAACTTCTTCTCTTCGCTCAACCACTTCCTCAGCGGGATGTGGGATTAGCGCTTCAGCTTCATGATCTCCTCCAACAACTGGTTCTACTAGTATATTTTCAACTTTTTCTCTTCGCTCAACCACTTCCTCAGCGGGATGTGGGATTCGTGGCGCAGCTTTAGTATTTAAATGTTTCTCTATATTGTCTCTTTTTCTTTCAACGAATTTATCCATTTCTTGCGGTTCTTCGAATAACTTTTCTTCATCGAAATATTCAGAAGAGATTACAGATTTGATGAAAGTATTTACCTCAGAATAAGAGGTCACTGGAAATCTTAACCCTCTTGGCTTATGGGGAACAATGTCAATTTTTACAGTTTGAAAAACTCGTCCTGCATATTCTTGTTTCCATGCGGAAGAAACTTTCTTGGCTTCTAAAGAATAAAGCGCTCTTGATACACGGGGAAATCTTACGTGTTGTGCTCCTCTTTCATTTTCTTCTTTAAAATTTAAATCGGGAAAAGAAGGCATAAAACGAGGTTTCTCTAAACTTGAAGCTGCTAAAACTGACGGATGAGCGTGCCATGAATATGAGATCTGAGAATTTTTATATCTCCTGCCACCATAGGAAGATAAAGAAAAAGATGTTAACGATTTATTCCCAATACCCATCAGATTTAAAGGGAGCTGATTCTCCTTACTCTGCTTAGGCAATAATTCTTCCAAAATGCCATGTAATGAAGGAAAAAAATGTGACAATATTTTAATTACAGAGGCAAAGGTATCAGACGACAAAGTTTGTGTCAAAAAGGTATCATTAATGGAAAAAGAGGGCTTAGAATAATGAGCCAACAGTAAAAAATATACGATGAAAACCTTGCTAATTTTTTTCATTTTTCTATTTTTTCTCTTAGACATAAAAAAGATTCAAAATTATCTAAAAATTAGCATATATTTTTATGACTAATAAGAAAAGAAGTATTTCTTGATTTATTTGATGTATAATTTATATCCCTTTGAAAGATGCCTTCCACAAAATCAGTTTATTTAAGATCCAACGCTTTATTTATGCCTTGACCACCATTTGAGTTATGAATACCAAGCTGTGCATCATCTTAATTTGATGTCATTTCCCCAACCAAGTTAGTTTTGCAAGCCTAATGTATAAATGTTATATAAAGGAACATCTTTAATGATTTGTACGTTAATAAAGGAATTAATGTGTGCGGTCTGAATGCAATTCTCACTCAAAATAGTCAGGAACATCATCTTTATTATTTAAAGGAAATGCATAAAGGACTCTATCATCGGGGGCCCGATGATGAAGGTTTTTTATCCTGGAACCAGTATGACGACCTAAAACAAAGCACTAATTTTGAGAACCTTTCAACAGGGCAAGTCTTATTGTCTCATCGACGTTTATCCATCCTAGACGTTACATCTCGCGCTATTCAACCAATGCTTAATAAGCACAGAACACTTGCCATTATTTTTAATGGAGAAATTTATAATTTTCTTGAAATTAGGAAAGAACTCGAAACACTAGGACATTCCTTTATCACTTCCTCAGATACAGAAGTACTTCTCACCGCCTATGAAGAATGGGGATCCCAAATGTTACCCAAATTAATAGGAATGTTCGTATTTATTATCTTGGATTTACGTAAATCTTATTTATTTATTGCACGCGATTTTTTTGGGATTAAACCACTCTTTATTGTTAGAAAGAATAAGACATTATTCTTGAGTTCAGAGATTAATTCATTACTTAATATTCCTGAAATTTCCAGAAAAGTTAACCCTCAAGCTCTTTATAATTATTTGCGTTTTGGTCTGACCAATAATAATGTAGAGACTCTTTTTTCTGAGATTAAACATTTTCCAGCCGCTCATTATGCTGAAGTAGATCTTAAAACTTTATCATTTACACTTACTGAATATTGGAAACCTCAGCTAGGAGTTTCCTCTTATTCACAAAAAGAAGCTGTAGAACATTTAAGAACTTTATTTTTAGAAAGTATAAAACTTCATTTACGAAGCGACGTTCCTGTAGGAGTAGCTCTCTCGGGAGGAATAGATTCTTCCGCTGTCATTATGGGAATGCGAGCTATAAAAGGCCCCCATTTAAATATAAAATCATTTAGTTATTGCGCTGAAAATTCAATTTATAATGAAGAACGTTGGATTGATATAGTCGCTACAGCAGCCCAAGCCGACTCTTATAAAACACATATTTCTTCTTATAAACTTTGGGATGATTTAGAAAAATTAATTAAGATTCAAGGAGAACCTTTCGGGAGCACTAGCATTTATGCCCAATTCCGGATCTACGAGCTTGCAAAAACTCAAAATATAAAAGTTATGCTGGATGGGCAAGGAGCTGATGAACTTTTTGCAGGCTATAGACCTTATTTAGCAAGGCGCTTAATTAGTCTCATTAAAGAAAAAAATTTCCCCGATATTTATGCCTTTATTAAAGCAATTATGAAAGTTCCAGATTTAGCAAAATCTCGTTTTTTTGCACAGGTCGCTAGTCATTTTTCCCCTACAATCTTTGAAGGACTAGGTCGAAAGATAGTAGGAGAATCTTTAACACCTCCATGGTTAAATCAAAAGTGGTTTTCCATGCGAGGAGTTGAATTTGATGTTTTACCTCATAAACGCCTCTCTACCCTTAAAGAGGCCCTTTTGGAGAGCCTAACCACAACAGTTCTACCCGCACTTTTACAATATCAAGATCGTAATTCTATGCACTTTTCCATCGAGAGTCGTGTTCCATTTTTAACGCCCCAACTCGTCAATTTTGCATATTCTCTAGATGAAGAACTCTTAATTTCTAAAAATGGTCAATCTAAATTTTTACTTAGAGAAGCCATGCAAGGTATCGTTCCAGATATCATTCTTGAGAGAAAAGATAAGATAGGGTTTGCCACTCCAGAACAAGCTTTTCTAAAACAATTGAAAGCCAATATCACAGAGAATTTTATAGGATCTTTTGCACATCGCATTCCTGCCTTAAATAAGCCAATGATTATTAAAGAATGGGAGCAATTTCAAAATAATTCTACTCCTAGTAATCCCAAAATATGGCGTTGGATCAACATTATAAAATGGTCCGAATTTTATGATGTTGATCATAACATTTAAATGGATGATCATATCCTCTCAATCAATATTATAGGCTTAAATAGATGGAACGTGTTGACTGTATTGTTATAGGAGCGGGAATCATTGGTATTGCAATCGCAAGAGCTCTTGCTATGAAAGGTCGTGAAGTTCTAGTACTTGAAAAAGCAGAAACAATAGGAACAGAAACAAGCTCACGCAATAGTGAAGTTATCCATGCAGGGATTTATTACCCAAAACATTCTTTAAAAGCTAAAAGCTGCATAGAAGGAAAAAAAGCCCTCTATAACTTTTGTCAAGAACGACATATTTCTCATCAAAATATTGGAAAACTCATTGTTGCAACGAATGAAGACCAAATAGAAACACTCTTTCAAATCAAAAAGAGAGCCGAAGAAAATAATGTAAACGACCTCAGGTATCTTAATAAACAAGAAGCTGCCGCTCTTGAACCTAATTTAAATTGTGTTGGCGCTTTATTTTCTCCTTCTACAGGAATAGTTGACACACATGCTTTCATGCTTGCCTTACAAGGTGAGGCTGAAGCCCATCATGCCCAATTCATCTTTCAAACGGAAGTACTGGGAGGTGAAATTAAAGATAATGCTATTGAAATTGAAGTTTTAGGCTTTAAGCTTCAATGCAAAACCTTAATAAATGCTGCAGGGTTATGGGCTCAATCTATTGCCCATTCTATCCGCGGCTTTCCAAAAACCACTATTCCTCTTTCTTACTGGGCTAAGGGGAATTATTTTTCATACAGTGGGAAAAGTCCTTTTCAACGACTTATTTATCCTGTCCCTCAACAGGAAGGATTAGGAATTCATATGACTCTTGACCTCGGCAACAAAGTGCGATTTGGTCCTGATGTGGAATGGGTAGAAAGTATTGATTATACCGTTAACTCCAAACTTATCGAAAAGTTTTATTTTGAGATTCGCAAATATTGGCCAGAACTTCCCGATATGAGCCTTTTCCCTGATTACGCTGGAATTCGTCCTAAACTTTTTGGGCCGCAAGACGGTAGCTTTACTGATTTTTCCATCCACGCTAAAGAAACTCATGGGTTCCATTCAATAATTAACCTTTATGGCATTGAATCCCCTGGCATTACGTCATCGTTGGCCTTGGCACAGCATGTTGCCTGTCTTGCCCAATATTAACTTAATTGAAAGTTCAACCTTGCAAAAAGGAATGGTAGAGATTAAAGAATGATTCTAATAATTATTGTCGCATTTTAGACTTAAAATTTGTAACATTATGAGGAAATCAAATGGATATTAGAGGCAAAAAACTCGTTGTCATTGGAGGTGCTGGCCTTATTGGATCTCACACGGTTGATGCTCTTTTAAAAGAAGATGTAAAAGAAGTCATCGTTTACGATAATTTTGTAAGAGGGACTCCAGAAAATCTTAAGAATGCCTTAAAAGATCCTCGGGTTAGAATATATGAAGTGGGAGGAGATATTTGCCAAATTGATATCCTAGAATCGGCATTAAAAGGAATAGATGGGGTTTTTCATTTTGCTGCACTCTGGCTTCTTCAATGTTATGAATTTCCACAATCTGCTTTTGAAACAAATATCAAGGGAACATTTAATGTTTTGCAAGCCTGTATAAATCAAAACATATCGAGACTAGTATACTCTTCTTCTGCTTCTGTATATGGTGATGCCGTTGAAGAACCAATGACAGAAGGACATCCTTTAAATGGGGATAATTTTTATGCTGCGACTAAAATAGCTGGCGAAGCAATGATGCGGGCTTACTGTGCGCGATATAAATTAAACGCCGTTGGGTTGCGATATATGAATGTTTATGGGCCTCGTCAAGATTATCGCGGCGCTTATATCGCTGTTATCATGAAAATGCTTGATAATCTCGATAAAGGATTAGCCCCCAAAGTCTATGGAGATGGAAGCCAAGCCTATGACTTTGTGTATGTTGAAGATTGTGCTCAAGCAAATGTATGCGCCATGAAAGCAGATATCACTAATCAATTTTATAATGTTGGAACAGGAAAAAGGACCTCAATCAAAGAATTATCTGAAATCGTTTTAGGTCTTACAAATTCAAATCTTTCAATTGAATATGAACCAGCTGGTTTGACGTTTGTTAAAAACAGAATTGGCTGCACTAAAAAGGCCGAAAGAGATATAAACTTTAAAGCCAAAATAGATCTCACCGCCGGGCTTCAAGAGTTGATTTCTTGGCGTAAACAACATGTGGAAGAATTAGAAGAACGTCGGAAAAAAGCTAATTAAATGTGCGGTATTGTTGGAACTTTTGACTTAAGTGGAAAACCAGCATCAACAGTCATTCTAAAATCGATGACTGACTCAGTCGCACACCGCGGCCCTGATGGAGAAGGACACTATGTGGATGGGTCTTTGGGGCTAGGACACCGAAGATTAGCTATTATTGATTTATCTCCTTTAGGACGCCAGCCTATGGCTACCTCTGACCAACGCTATGTAATATCTTACAATGGCGAAATTTATAATTATAAAGAAATAAGAACTCAACTACAATCTTTTGGACATCAATTCCATTCTCAAACAGACACAGAAGTTCTGCTTAAGGCAATTGTTCATTGGGGTACTGATGCTCTCGAAAAACTAAATGGAATGTTTGCTTTTGCCTTATGGGATACCAAAGA
Organism: Candidatus Paracaedimonas acanthamoebae; assembly: GCA_017307065.1. NCBI lineage: Bacteria > Pseudomonadati > Pseudomonadota > Alphaproteobacteria > Holosporales > Caedimonadaceae > Candidatus Paracaedimonas > Candidatus Paracaedimonas acanthamoebae. The sequence continues at coordinate 144,602 of JAFKGL010000011.1, read as the reverse complement.
AAAAACCTTATTATTATCAAGAGATCGGTATGGAATAAAACCTCTTTATTATACTGTTACAAATAATCTTCTTATTTTTGCTTCAGAGATCAAGGCTATTGGGGTTCATCCAAGCTTTAAGCCTACTTTGGATGCAGAAGCTCTTTTTGAATATTTTACATTTCAAAATTTCTTAACAAACAAAACTTTGCATAAAAATGTAAAGATGCTCCCGGCTGGTTGTTTTGTTAAATTTCAATTAGGAAAATCATCAAACCCTTCCATTACTCAGTACTGGGACTATAATTTTCAACCAGATACATCTTCTCGTTCTTTAGATGAGTATGTTGATCAATTTGACTATTTATTTCGTCAAGCTGTAAATCGCCAATTAATAAGCGACGTAGATGTCGGTACATATCTCTCAGGAGGTATGGATTCTGGATCAATCACGGCTATTACTTCAGAGCAAATTAAAAACCTGAAAACATTTACATGCGGTTTTGATTTACAATCAGCTTCAGGGATTGAATTAAATTTTGATGAACGCGCTTCAGCAGAAAACATGTCTTATCTATTCAAAACAGAACAATATGAAATGGTTTTGAAAGCCGGTGACATGGAGCGTGCTATGAATAATCTAAGTTGGCATCTCGAAGAGCCACGAGTAGGACAAAGTTATCCTAACTACTACATCTCTCGCCTTGCAAGTAAATTTGTTAAAGTTGTTCTAGGTGGTGTCGGAGGCGATGAGCTTTTTGGGGGGTATCCATGGCGCTATTCTCTTGCCTTAGACTCTAAGAATTTTGAAGACTTCAAAAATCGTTACTATAATTATTGGCAACGTCTTTTGACTGATGAGGACTTAAAAAATCTATTCTCACCCATTTGGGACCAAGTAAAACACGTTTCAACAAAAGATATTTTTCTTTCCTGTTTTAAAAGTACTGATGCCCCTAAGGAAAAACTAGATTACATTAACTCATCTTTCTATTTTGAAGCAAAAACATTTTTACATGGTCTCCTTGTCGTTGAGGATAAGTTATCAATGGCTCACTCATTAGAAACTAGAGTTCCTTTTCTTGACAATGATTTAGTCGAATTCGCACAAAAATTACCCCTTCACATGAAGGTTGATGCCGTGGAAGTAGAAAAATTCGATGACAATAGCTATGCTCATCTTTACAAAGAAAAAATTCTTCGAATAGAAAATGGTAAAGTTTTATTACGAAATGCCATGCGTCGATACTTGCCTGATAATATTATCAATAGACCTAAACAAGGTTTTTCTTCGCCAGATGCAAGCTGGTTTAAGGGCGAAAGTGTAAATTACATTAAAAATGCACTTCTAGATGATCGAGCTTACATTTGTAATTTTCTTGACAAAAAAACCATTCACCGCTTAATAGGAGATCATCTTTCTGGAAACGTAAACAGACGTCTTCTTATTTGGTCTCTTTTAAGTTTTGAAAAGTGGGGAAAAAAGTTTGATACAAGTAGCTAATATGAAATTTTTATCTTTTTTGAATCCCAAATTTCTTTACTTTACAACAAAAGAATCTACTCTTTTACTCTGGAAGTATCGTTCTACAATTTTTGAGATGGCAAAAGGTACTTTGTTTCATCGATATGCTGGTCAAGTTTTGGGGCCTTTTTGGGCAATTTTTCATCCTCTTTTTATAACTTGCCTCTACTTGTTTATCTATGGTGTTGTTTTTAAAACACGCATCGGCGGAACGACTGAGATGCCCCTAAGTTACATGGCTTACTTTCTCTCCGGTCTTTTACCTTGGCTCTCGATGAATGCAGGAATGAATGGAGCTTGTGTCGCCCTCACCTCAAATTCAAGTCTTGTTAAAAGAGTCATTTTTCAAATTGAAATTTTACCAGTGAAAGAGATTTTTGCATCTTTGTTTGCCCAAGGTATAGGAACCATAATTTTTCTAATTTACGTTTTTCTTACTCATGGCAGTTTATTTGCAACTTATTTATTGTTCCCCCTTGTTCTTTCTTTGCAAATTATGTTGATGATAGGGCTTGGCAATATTTTAGCCGCTATTGGTATTTTTTTTCGCGATATAAAAGATATAGTATTGGTATTTTTTAGTATGGGTATTTACCTTCTTCCTGTAGCCTATATCCCTACCTGGGTACCCAGTATATTCCGCCCTGTATTGTATTGTAACCCTTTTAGTTACATGATTTGGTGCTACCAAGATATGTTTTATTATGGCCGTTTTGAACATCCGTATGCTTGGATCGTTTTTCCATTTATGAGTATTTTATCTTTTGTTTTTGGATTTAAGATTTTTAGAAAACTTAAACCGCAATTTGGAAATTTTTTATAATGTCTCAAGATACAATACTTATGCCAGGTACTCCTGATTTTGCAGTGCGTGTGGCAGCCCTTTCAAAACTTTATAAAATTTATGCATCTCCACAAGATTTTCTTAAAGAAATTCTAACTAGTAAAGTCTATCATGATGAATTTTGGGCCTTAAAAGAAGTTTCTTTTACGGTTAAACGTGGACAAGTTGTTGGCATCATTGGAAGAAACGGTGCCGGGAAAAGTACCTTACTTAAAATTCTAGCAGGGACCTTAGAAAAAACTTATGGAGAGCTTGAAGTTAATGGCAAAATTTCTGCTCTTTTAGAACTTGGAACAGGTTTTAATCCTGAATACTCAGGTCGACAAAATATTTATTTATCGGGTATGTACATGGGGCTCAGCAAGCAACAAATAGCCCAAAAAGAAGAATGGATTATAAATTTTTCTGAGCTCAAAGATATCATTGACCGACCCTTTAAAACATATTCGAGCGGCATGCAATCTCGTCTCATGTTTTCCTGTGCTGTCAGTATCGACCCCGATATATTTATTGTCGATGAAGCGTTAGCCACTGGAGATGGGTTCTTTGTTAATAAATGCGTTCGCCGCATGGAAGAAATTTGCGCGAGCGGAAGTACTGTTTTCCTTGTAACTCATGGTGTAAGCCAAGTTGCACAATTATGTGATACGGCGATCTGGTTAGATAACGGTGAAATAAAATTAATTGGAGACCCATTAGAAGTTGTAAGAGAATATGATTATGCAATTCACGTTGCTCTTTCTGGGGGAACAGGACGTATAGAAAAATTAGAGACTCCTCTCCCTGAACAATCCGAAATCCTCCCTCTACCAGAAAATGCCCCCGCTGAAATTGTTGTTTCTCCAGTAACTCCCCTCGAAAACAATATTATAGATACAGGAGCTACTGTCGTTGAAGGCGAGCTTACCGTTTTTAAAAGAGGCCCTGTCTATATTGATAAAGTAGAATTTTTAGATGATAATGAAATTCCTATTCAAGTGGTGCGCTTTTGGGATACTTTAAAAATTAGAGTCTGGTACTCTTGTGAAGGGGAAATACCCTCAGAATCTCTGGGAATTGCTTATGGAATTGAAAGAGAGAGCGATCTTGCACTCATATGTCAATTCAATACCGTGAATGTTTTAAGAGATGAGGATTTATTGACTTATCATGATCAACCCTACCGCAAAAAAGGTGGTAGAAAAGGATATATTGATGTCCGTCTCTCTCCCCTTCAATTAGTGCCAGGTGATTATCTTGTGTCTGTTGGACTTCTTGCAAATATTCCGTATACCTCTGACTTTTATGAATATCACCATCGTCTGTACAAGCTTGTTGTTATAAGAAATGGTTTTCCTGCAGTAGGGGCATTTTGTCCAATATCGGAATGGAATCATCAAGTTCTTGAAGAATGAAAACCGTTTGTATTCTTTCTCTTTCTCGACTTTCGATTGATCCTCGTGTCAGACGCCAATGCAAGACCTTTGAAGAATTAGGTTATAGAGTAATTGTAGCATGTCTTGATTCTGACCAAGATAATTTTTTAAATTTAACAGACTTTAAATTGCTTCCAGAACGAAAATTTACATTCACCTCAAAAATAAAGTATGCTTTAAGGTTACTTCCCTCAAACCTACACTCTAAATTAGTTTATCATATCTTTTGGTCAGAACCTTACAATCAAACAATATGGAAAATTGTTCAACATATTCAAGCTGAACTTTATATTGCTAACGATTGGCCAGTATTACCGTTCGTAAGCCGCTTAGCCGAAAAAAATAACGCAAAATTTTTATATGATAGTCATGAGCTTTCTTATCGAGAAAAAAACGATTCTTTACTATGGCGTGTAGTGTTTAAAAAATACATTGTAAGCCTTGAGAGTCGATATATTCCTTCTGCAGATTTTATCTCAACTGTCAGCCCTTCAATTGCGAATGAACTTAAACAAAAATACAATATTTCCAAGCCTATTTACCTTATTCGGAATATCCCTTTTTATGAAGCTTCAAAGTATAGAAGTGTAAAGCCACCTATTAATGTTTTATACCATGGCGCCTTTAATGAGGATCGAGGATTAGAAATGTTAATAGAAAGTGTACAATATTGGAAGAAAGAATATCATCTCACGCTAAGAGGAACAGGAAATCCTAAATATTGTTTAAAACTTATAAACCTAATTCAAAAATTTTCTCTTCAAGAACGGATTAGTTTAAAATCTTCTGTTCCGTTTGAAAAAATTATAATTGAAACGAATAAAGCAGATATAGGTATTCTTCCTCACCCTCCTTTTAAGAATGAAAATCTTGTCTGTCTTCCTAACAAATTCTTTGAATATATTATGGCTGGACTGGCGATCGTTTCAACCCCCCTGAATGATGTTCAAGAGCTCTTCACAAAATATGACCTGGGAAAAATTTTTTCGGAAACAACACCTCTCGGTATCGCAAAAACACTTAATGAACTTGATTTTGAAGAAATTGATAGATATAAGGAGAAATCTCTCCATGCTGCAAAAGAGCTCTGTTGGGAAAATGAAAAATACTTTTTTTCAAAACTAATTCAATTAATATAACAGGTTTATTTTATATAATTTGTTAGTTTTTAGGAGTTATGAATGATTCGAAAAATAAATCTGTTTTTTAAAGAAAAATTAGAAAAATTCATAGCAGAACACATACATCAAAGCATGGTCCCGACCAATAAGAAATTAAATGAGATTGATAACACTCTCAATAAAATGTCTATCACTCAAGATATTCTCTTTGATATTATTGTAAACCAAAATACGGGAATCCAAGGTTTTAGAGAACCTGTTACTGTTCCACCAAGTGATTTTTATACATTGCAACAACAGAAAGATATTTTAGAAAGTAACTTTTCTGTTGCCTATAAATATTGGGAACAAGCATCTCAAGCTGCCGAAATAGAATACTCTGGTGCTCCTGATGGTAGTTGCAGCTCTCAAAACAATCATGTTGCTGTTCTCTTCAAGTATTTTTGTCGTCAATTTCTTAAAGGTAAGGTGCTTGATATTGGGTGCGGCTCTCTTGATATTCCCGTTTATTTACAAGATTATCCTCTTAATTTTATTGCCGGCATTGATCCATTTTTACCTTTAAAGCCGCACCCTTTCATTTTTCATCAAGGATTTTCAGAATTTATTCCGTGGGGAGATGATTATTTTGATTCCATAGTCATTGCAACATCCCTAGATCATGTTTTATCACTGGACATGGCGCTTACTGAAATTAAGCGCGTTTTAAAGCCTGGCGGTACCTTGATTATTTGGGTTGCTTTCGTGCAAGGCGCACTTCCTTATAATCCTCTAGACCCTGCTTTAAAGCCCGTAGATCTTTTTCATCTCTTTCATTTTGACAAAGAGTGGTACGAATCTTTACTAGCGCAATATTTTATCCAAAAGCATATGTTAAAAATTGACGCTGAGAGTTTCTTTTATGTCTATTCAAAATAGTATTAAAATCTATATTTATAATAAGATAGACATTCTAACTAAAAAAATTCTTCATCGTTGCGCTGTATTAGGGAAAAAAAGAACCGAAGCTCGCCTCAATAAAGGTAGAGCAAGATCTTTATGGGGAGTTACACCTATTCTAACTCTTCCCCTAAAAGCAGCTTGTGATGAATTGATTGGGATAAAAGCCCGTTCATGGGTACTCACAACTTATGGTATAAGTTCAAACTTTCACGTAAATCTTAAAAAATTCACACAAATAATTCAAAAGAATCAATATTTATATCAGCCTTATTGTCGTCTTGTCTTGGCTTGGTGCTTATTAAGATATGATATTTTTCATTATTTCTATGATAGAGGTTTCTTAGTCCCCTCAAACTTTTTTGGGGTACATATTGAAGAACTAGAGGCTATAAAATTATCTGGGAAAAGATTATATTTTTACGCCTACGGAGCCGATGTTAGAACTCGTGACAAAACCCTAGCACTCGGAAAATGGAATTTTTGCATTTCATGTCCTTCTCCGAAGAGTTATTGTATTTGTGATTCACAGCAGTTCGATAATGTTCTAGAAATGATGCGCCCTTATACAACAGCTTTTGTAACTATGGGCGATATGGATGTCTATGTCCCCGACTCTTATAAAATTCAGTACTGGCCTATTAACACAAATAAAATTAAGTATGTTGGCGTTAATCGTACAAACAGCACTTTAAAAATTATACATGCTCCCAATCATACTCATTTTAAAGGGTCTCATTTTTTAGAAGATGCAATTCATTCTCTTCGACTTCAGGGTATGAATATTGAATATATTCGTCTTCATGGAGTTTCTAATGCTCAGGTCTTGAAGGCTTTCTCTGAAGCTGATCTTATAGCAGACCAGTTTATAGGGGGGTTTTATGGATACACCGCCCTAGAAGCTATGGCCTTTGGAAAACCTGTGCTGTCTTATATAGGAGAGGGTATGAATGTACCTGAAGGATGCCCAATTATTAATACTAATCCCACCACGATAGAAACAACTTTAAGGTGGTGTATTGATAATCGAGACGCGCTGATTGAAATAGGGGAAAAATCGAGAGAGTTCATTATCAATAATTATAGCTTAGAAGCTATTGCTCTTCAATTTTCTAAATTATATTTGGACACAGGATGCTTTCCAGAAAAACAAACATCAATCATTAAACAATATTCACATATGTTGCAAAATAAACTTCAAACTAGAGAAATATAAATGTTATATAAATTAAAGACTTTCATAAAAAAATATCCTTTTCTTTATAAGATATTTGTATCTTTGTATTTAAAACTTCATCCAAAAATACATTTATCTCTCCCTCATCATTATAAATTACTCTTAAAATACGCTTTTTTTCTAGAGCGTGATATTAATCCTTTAAAACACCGAAACAATAACAATAATAAGATTGTTATGCTTGCTATATCAGAAATCTTCCGTGATCCTCGGATTGAACGCGAAGCTCGGACTTTAAGAGATGCGGGTTTTGAGATAAAAATAATTTATATTGATTATTTTAGTGCTTATCATAACATTCAAGAAATAAACTGGGGAACTGGTATCACATTTAGGCCCATTCCATTTGATGGAAATGTGTTTTGGGAAATATTTCCTTACTTATTTTCTGATCTAATGATCAATGCCGCTTGTGAAGAAGAGGTTTTTGCCATTCATGCTCATGACTTAAGTACCGCTTTAATGGGCGCGATAGCCGCAGAAAAAATAGGCGCTTACTTTGTTTGTGATTTCCATGAATGGTTTTCTGAAAATGTTGGCTGGAATTATAAACTCAAGAAGTATGTCAAACATCCTTTCTTGAAGAAAAAATTATATCAATGGGCCGAAAAAATTTGCTTACGAAAAGCAAATCGCATGATTACAGTATGCGATTCTATCGCTCGAGATATCAACCTAGAGATAATGCCAAAGCCTTTCTCAATTATTCGAAATATTCCATTTTTTGAGGAAGAAAAAAATACTTCTTCTCACCCCTCTTTAAGGGATTTATTTGGTATTAAAAAAGAAAACTTTCCACTTGTGCTTTTATGGCAAGGGGGCGTAGGACCTACTCGCCTTATAGAACCTATTATAGAGGGGGTTTCTCTTGTTCCCGGTGTTTTCTTTGTTATTAGGGGTCCTGGAATGGAATATTATCAAACAGAATATGAAAAACTCATCCAAAAATTAGGTGCTGAGGATCGGGTTAAATGTTTAATGCCTATTCCATCTTCTGAAGTAGTTGCGGGAGCAAAAGGCGCAGATCTCGGTGTATGGAGTTTACCCAATTTATGTAAAAATTTTACATACTCCCTTCCTAATAAAATTTTTGAATATATGGTTGCTGGTGTTCCTATTTTAGCAGCAGATTATCCTGAAGTTCGTAAAATAGTATCTTCTTATGATATCGGCATGTTATTTGATCCTTACAGCCCTAAATCTATTGCTCAACAATTGGAAAAAGTAAAAAATAATCAAGTATTATTAAAAACTTATCAGAAAAATTTAAAAACAGCTCTCGAAGATAATTCTCCTTCCAAAGAATGGGAAAAACTCACATCGCTTTATAATGAATTGAGATCAGAAAATAATGCTTAAAATCCTACACGCTCCTGTGAATATAGGTAATCATCCTTGGGTTTTATCCAGAAATGAAAGAAAGTTCGGATGCTTAAGTGATCTCGTTATAAATTATTCAACTTGGTTGGGTTATCCTGCTGACAAAGTCCTCGGAACATATGGCGAGAAAAATTTCTTAAAAAAATTAAAAAAGATTTTCTTTGCGCTTCAATCACCATTTCGATACGACGTGATCCATTACTATTTTGGCAAGAGCATCCTTTCTTATGATAATCCTCCGAAAAATCCATCTTTTGATTTTTTAGATTTAAAGTTAGCTAAAAAATTAGGGAAGAAAATTTTTTTTACCCTCCAAGGCTGTGACGTACGCTTAGCAAGCGAATCTTCAACAAGAAATTTATTCACCCCCTGCGGAGAAAATAAGTGTTCTGCTTATCAAGTTTGTGTATCAACGCTAGATCAAAGAAGAAAAAATTTTATTAAAAATATACTTCCCTTAGCTGATCAAATTTTTTATTTAAATCCTGAGCTCGGACATTATTTACCTAAAAGTCTTTTTCTCCCTTATGCCAATATGGAAGTTAATAATTTTACAAAAATTCCCCCCAATATAAAACGCACGCCTAAAATCGTTCATGCCCCTAGTGATGCAACAATTAAAGGCACGGACCTAATCTTGAAAGCCTTAGAAAGTCTTAAAGCAAACTATGAATTTGAACTCATTCTTGTACAAAATAAATCTCATCAAGAAGCTATGGAAATTTATCGTGATGCAGATCTCGTAATTGACCAAGTTTTATGTGGATGGTATGGAGGATTTGCAGTTGAAATGATGGCGATGGGAAAACCTGTTATGTGCTATATAAGAAAAGAAGATTTAAACTTTATTCCCAAAAAAATGTCTTATGATCTTCCTATCTTAAATATTCATCCTGCGACCTTAGAGAAAGACATTGCCTCTTTTCTTGACCGCAAAGAAGAATGGAATAAATGGTCAGATTCATCCGTAGAATTTGTTCGAAAATGGCACAATCCCGCTATTATTGCAGAAATTTTAGTCGAAGCCTACCAGCAAGATGCTCCCTACGAGTTTCTCAAAGAAAAATTTAATCAATAAATAAAAGGAATTTTAATATGTGTGGGATCAGTGGTATTATTCATTTTGGACGCATACATGACGCTCCTGAGCGCATAAGATCAAGCATTAATCACATATCTCATAGAGGCCCTGATGGGACGGGTTTTTGGCATAATCAAGATGTAAGCTTCGGGTTTACAAGATTATCTATCGTTGATCTGGAACATGGCACTCAACCAATGAGTAACGAAGATGGTCAAGTAATGGTGGTTTTTAATGGAGAAATTTATAATCACCGCGAATTAAGAAGAGAGCTTGAGAAAAAAGGGCATTTTTTTAAAACAGATCATTCTGATACTGAAGTCATTGTCCATGGGTATGAAGAATGGGGCGATGAGCTTCCCTCTAAATTAAATGGGATGTTTGCTTTTGCGGTATGGGATAATCATAGAAAGCGTGTTTTTTTAGCGCGCGATCGGTATGGCATCAAGCCACTTTATATCACTGAAATACAAAAGAACACATGGATTTTTTCTTCTGAAGTTCGAGGGATTTTCGGAAGTAATCTAGTTGAAAAAGAGGCTACCTCTGATGGTGTCTTAGAATATTTTTCTCTCCAAAATTTTTGGGATGGCCGCACTCCATTTAAAGGTATTCGTTTATTCCAACCCGCAAGTTATGAAATTATTACAGCAACTTCGGTAACGCAAAAAACATATTGGGACTATAATTTTTCAAGAAAAAGCACGTTAACAATTGAAGAATCATCTCAAAGACACTTAGAAATTTTATCTCAAGCTATTCATCGTCAATCAGATACTGACGTTCTTCTTAGCAGTTATTTATCAGGCGGCATTGATAGTACTGCAATCACGGCAATTGCAAAAAACATTAAGAATTTCCAAAGATCATATTCTTGTATCTTCAATCTTAATGAGGTTGGAGATGATATTATTGTTGATGAGCGAGAATATTCTAGAACTGCTGCTGAACATTTTAATATTGAAAGAATCGAGCATGAACTTCCACAAGATGTGCTCATTAATTCTCTTGATAAAACAATTAATGCCTTAGAATACCCACGCATGGGTATGGCCTATGTAAATTATTTAATTTCAGAACGTGTTGCTCAAGACAATAAAGTTGTTTTATCCGGGATGGGGGGAGATGAGCTTCATGGTGGATATCTAGGAAGATATCAAGTAATTCGTCAACTCCTTCTAAACAATAATATCTCCTTCATAGACAAAATTTTCAAGCGCAAGAAGAGACAAATGCATGAAGCTCTTGTGCCATATTATAACATGCTCAACTTTCCTATTCCTGAGAAAGAATACCCTTTAGCCTTTACGCCAGAATTCTTAAGATCGACAAATTCTTTTTCAGCCAATCAAGTTATAACAGATAAAATTATGACTGCACCATATGAAGATACTTGGGATATTTTAATGTATGTGGATGCCAAGACATATATGCATGGCCTTCTTGTTCTTGAAGATAAACTTTCTATGATTCATTCTTTAGAAACGAGGGTACCTCTTTTAGATAATGAATTAGTTGACTTCGTTTCTGAACTGCCTTGGAATCATTTATGTGATGGTAAAACAGGAAAGATAGTTTTTAGAGAATCAGTGAAATCGATTGTCCCTCCTTCAATTTATAATAAACCAAAAATGGGTTTTGGCCCTCCAGATGCTTCATGGTATAGAGGAACTTTAAAAGAATGGATCTCTACAGAACTTTCAAAAGAGAGAATTGCAAAACGGGGCATCTTTAGGCCCGAATATGTTTTAAGAAAATTAGAAGAACATTATACAGGTCAGTATAATCATGTGGCTCTTATTTGGTCATTTTTGAGTTTTGAAAGCTGGTGTCGTGTTCAAAATGTATTTGGAGGAGATCTCTCCAAGCCTATAATTTAAAAGGATAAAAAATGAGATTATCGTCAGTATCTTCGCTTGTTAATATACAAAATAATAATGAAAAACTTGATATAAAAGTTTTTTTACAGCATCAAGATCATATCATTGATGGTCTTCTTTTGACAGAAGATCGAAATACTTGGTATCCAATCATTGATGGTGTTCCTTGTTTTCTTGAAGATAAATCCACGCCGAGAATCCATTCTTTTGCGAAAAAATATTCTCTCGATTTCTCTATCGATCAAGAAATTATTAAAACTGGGCAAGAAATTACGAATGAAACATTCTCAAGTAAATGGACTAAATTTAAAAATTATGGTTTTGATGAAAAACATCAAGATTTTCTTTTTGACTGGTATCAAAAGAAACTAGGTGTGGAAAATCGCACTGAATTGAAAAATTTTTATAAAAATTTTTCAAAAATCCTCGAAGTTGGTCCAGGGTCAGGCTTTAATACGAATTTTATGGCAAATGCCACTGAAGGACATGTGTATGCTTTAGATATTTCAGAGGCTGCTTATACTACCTACGAAAACACGAAGAATCTTGAAAATTGCTCTGTTGTTCAGGCTGATTTAATGAAAGCACCATTTCAAGATGCTTATTTTGATTTTATTATTGCTGATGGAGTTTTACACCACACTCCTTGCACAAAATCTGCGGTATTTTCATTATTTAAAAAACTAAAACCAGGTGGTAAATTCTTTTTTTACATTTATAAGAAAATGGGAGCTGCACGATATTTCTGTGATCAATTTATTCGTGATTCTTTTAGTAAACTCACCACCGAAGAATGCTACCAACAATGTGAAGCTATTACGGAATTTGGACGTGCATTAAGTCATTTAGAAGCCAAAATTACACTTGAAAAACCTATTCCTATTCTTGGTATTCCAGCCGGAGAACATGATGTACAACGTTTAATATATTATAATTTTGTAAAATGCTTCTGGAATGATAATTTTGACTATGAAACCAATAACATGGTTAATTTTGACTGGTATCATCCCCATCATGCATGGCAGCATACTGAAGATGAAGTTAAAATTTGGTTAGATGAGCTTGATTGCGAGAAGTATCAATTTAATAATGCGAATCCAAACGGAATTTCAGTTCTTCTTACAAAGTCAGAATAATGATGAAGAAGATATTACTCACAGGCGCAAACGGGTTTATTGGCCAGGCATTTTTTCATAGCCTTAAACAAAAATATGAAATATTTTCTGTTGTACGTCATAAGCGTCAAGAAGATGAGCAAAACTCACATATTATTGAGTGTGACTTTACATCACCTATTTTTGATCATTTTCCCTCTGACATAGATGCTATAGTTCATCTAGCTCAATCTAATGAATATAGAAATTTTCCAGAAAAAGCCCATGACATTTTTGCAGTAAACGTCGCAAGTACAGCAGCCTTATTGGAATGGGCTACAAAAGAAAAAGTTAAAAATTTTATTCTCGCTTCAACGGGAAGTGTTTATGAACCGTATACAGAATCACTTATCGAGAGCATCTCTTCTGTCCCAGAGAGTTACTATAGTATCACGAAACGATCTGCTGAACTTTTATGCAAACCTTACGAAAAATTTCTCTCTATATGTATCTTCCGCCTATTCTTTCCATACGGTGAAGGACAAAAAGATAAACTCATACCAAATCTAATTGAAAGTATTCAAACTGGTAAAGAAATTACTCTACATGGCACAGAAGGTATGCTACTTTGCCCCACTTATATAAAAGATCTTATCGATATTTTTGACGAAGCATTAATGAAAAATTGGAATGGGATTTACAACCTAGCAAATGCTGAATTAATCTCATTAAAAACTTTATGTGAAAAAATAGGAAAGATTTTAGGGAAACAACCTAAGTTTTTAAGGGGATCAGGCACATCCCTTAAGATACAACCTTCATTAAAAAAGCTAGAAAATGTTTTTGATTTATCAAACTTTCATTCAGTAGATAATGGGCTGAAAAAAATGCTTAAAAATGATACGAAAATTCATTAAATATTTACTTAGCTTCCTTGCTTTTGTAATTTTAGGAAGCGCTAGTTTTTTAGCTCGTTGGCGAAAAAATCCCAAAAAACCAGCTCTTTTATGGGGAACAACACCGCTTAAAAGTATTCTTTTGTGCTCAGAAGCTCTTAAAGAAGAAGGTTATGTAAGTCATACTGTTATTCGGGAAATTTATCCGATTTTGGATAAAAAAGCTTTTGATTTTACTTTATTTTCTTCTAAGAAAAATTTTTTAAGGTCAATTATTAACCAAGTATATCCGTATTATTTCTTTATAATCAGTCTATTTAAATACGATATTTTTCACTTTTTTTTTGATGGAGGAATTCTTGCAAATACACCATTGGTATTTTTAGAATTCCCTTTACTAAAATTTGCAAAGAAAAAACTTGTTCTAATACCTTATGGAAGTGACACTTTTGTTTTTGATAAATTACAAAATCCACTTTGGAAACATGCGCTCCTTATTAATCATCCTCACCTTTCAAAAAAAACAAAACAAATTGAAAATGCAATACACCAAGGTACAAAGTATGCTGATACAATTATAGGATGCCTTGTGCATCTTGCTTGTCTACCTCGTTGGGATATTTTACCTTTAGTTCCCTATCCGATTGATTTGAATCGCTTAGATCCTGCTTTACCAAAAACACAAGGTAACATTTGTATAGCTCATGCACCAAATCATCGAGGCGCTAAAGGTACTGAATTTATTATCAAAGCCATAGAACAACTTAAAACCGAAGGCTATCCCATAAAATTTCTATTAATTGAAAATAAAACAACTAAAGAAAGTTTAGCTCTTATCAAACAAGCCGATATTTTTATAGATCAACTCATCTTTGGTTTTGCACTCGCTGCATTAGAAGCACTTGCTTACTCTAAAATCGTTATCACAGGGGTTGATTTAAAAGATTCTCATTATAAGTTATTCTCTTATTATTCTTATCTGAATGATTGCCCTATCATTCCAACTTCTCCAGAAGATATTTATGAAAAATTACTTAATTTGATTAAAGAAAGAGATCAATGGACCCATTATGGTCAAAAATCCCGCCAGTTTGTTGAGAAATATCATTCATATAAAATCATTGCACAAATGTATAAAACTATTTATCAAAAGGTCTATCATGGAAATGATTCCGTAGACCTTATTAATTATTTTTCTCCAAAGTAATACAGGAATAAAAATGAAAAAAATTCTAACAATAATTGGTGCACGTCCTCAATTTATCAAAGCAACAGCTCTTTCCCGAGCCATTTCTAAAGAACATAATTTATCGGAAATTGTCGTTCATACCGGTCAGCATTATGATAAAAATATGTCTGATATATTTTTTGAAGACTTAGAAATGTCTCCTCCAGCTTATCAACTAAAGCTTCAAGGGACGCAGCACGGCCATATGACCGCAGAAATGATTATTGAAATTGAAAAAATTATCCTTAGAGAAAAACCAGATTTGATGGTCATTTATGGCGATACAAACTCAACACTGGCAGGCGCAATTGCAGCTTCAAAACTAGAATTACCAATTGCTCATATAGAGTCTGGTTTACGTTCATTCCTCAAACATCAACCCGAAGAAATTAATCGACGTGTCAGCGACCATTTAAGTACTTACTTGTTCTGTCCTACGCAAAAGGCGGTTGATAATCTTTCCAATGAAGGAATCTCTAAGGGTGTCTATCATGTCGGGGATGTGATGTATGACGTTTCACTTTTAGCGAAAGAAAAATCTAAAATAAATTCAACAATCATCAATGACCTTGGTTTAAAATTCAAAGAATATCAAATCGCAACTATTCATCGCGCTGAAAATACAGACTCTGAAGAGGCTCTTTTAAAAGTTATCACGTATTTAAAAGAAAGAGCTGAAGACCACCCACTTATTTTTCCAATTCATCCTCGTACTCAAAAGGCTATCTCGAGATTGTCTCTAGATTTAGGTAAAATAGTAGTTATCCCTCCTCTCGGTTATTTTGATATGGCTCAATTATTATCAGGAGCCACTTGTGCTTACACTGATTCTGGAGGCCTTCAAAAAGAAGCTTATTTCCTCAGCGTACCGTGCGTAACTTTAAGAGAAGTTACTGAATGGGAAGAGACTATAGATTGTGGTTGGAACCGTTTATGGCATGTAGAACAATACAAAGAACGACAGACAATTACAGACTATGGAATAGGTAACGCTGCAGAGAAAATTGTTAGTCTTTTTAAATAAATACAGGACGATATTCTTTCTAATGTGTGTGAAAAAATTAACGATTTATCTTTCTTTAATACAAAATTATATTAAAGCTATTTTAGCATCTCATCATTTGAGCCTATTGCTGTGTCGTTTCGTTTTTATAAGTGTTTTAACGTACACTGTCTCAGCAAAAACAGTAGAGAATGATGCTACTCTAAATAATTTCCCACAAAATTATATTGAGCTTAAACCTAGTGAGACTTTTGTTGTTAAAAGAGAAACCCAACCATCTCAACTTTTTCCTACTTTTTTAACAAGCATAAATAACCAAATTTTAATATCAAATTATCAAGACATTTATGTCCTTGATTATGAACAAGCAACTCTATCTAAGCTTAAAAATGCAGATCAAAAAAATTTTAAGTCTTGGACTCCTTCTGGAATGCATTACAATGAAAAAAACAAAGAATTATTTGTTTCAAATGAATTACTTAATAGCATTATTGTCTTTTCATTTTCTGACAAAAAGCAGTTAACTACAAAGTATGTTTATTCAGGATTTAATGAACCTAAAAATATTTACTGCTCAAAAACAGATGAATTAGTTGTGGCCAATTATAGCGCCAATAAAGTTTCTTTTTATAAAAGAAATTTATCAAAATTAACTTTATTATGGGAACAAGAATTGTTTGGATGTCACGGCGTTTGTATACTTGATAATAAAGTTTATGCGTGCGGTGTAGGAACAATTGCTTGTTGGGATTTTGAAGGAAAAGAACTTTATCGTTGCCAATCTATTTTGGGAAAAGATCTTCTATTTCCAACATCCGTCATGCCTCTATCTGATTCAAAAACTCTCGCTGTTTGTGATGCCAAAAGTGGCTACTGCTTCCTTGTAACACCTCAATTAAAAGGGATAAAATATCTCGGTGGAAATGGTATTGGGTTACACAAATTTAATCACCCTTACAGTATCTATTCTCATCATGATGAATTGGTTGTAACTTCAGTTTATCAAGATAGGATTGCTTTCATAAATCTAAAAACGAACAGGGTGCAATCTTACTGTCTTCACCCAAACAATTGGGAATGGCTCAAAAATGAAACTATGGATCCCAATATTACAATCAATCCAACTTCCAATAACCTATCTCAATTAAATGAAATCATGTTGTTTGAAAATCTTTGGTTTCCTGCACGTGACAGACTTCAATATAAAGAAAAGTTTTTATTTATGCCTTCGTATATCGTGCCAAAATCTCTGGGAATTATGGCTCAACCTTGGTATGCAATTTCTTATGCTGAAAACGAGAATAAATTACTCCTACTTGCAAATAACTCAAGAATTGCACTTCTGATCGATAAAAAAACAAATTATATGGAATTTATTGATCTGCACACAATAGATTGTTGGGGAAATGGAGTAGATATTTTAACCCCCCAAGGGAAACGCCATTTAGATAGTTACCATTTTCTAAGGCATACACCCGAAGAGTTTTACCAACAACTTCCTTTTCGAACTCTCCAAGAATTAGCTGAATTTATAGGAATTAAAAGTGAACAACTAGAAATAAAAAGCTCAGCTCCTCCGTTCATACGACTAAACCAGATTATCAAAGAACGCCCTCTCAACGAGAGTGAAAGAGCTGATTTATCCTCTGAGTTCTTTACTTATATGACTGATACTAATAATCCACTATATGCGAATATTTTAGAGGTATTTTCTTTCTACGCTTTAACAAAGTCCAAAAATTATTCTTTGTTGCATTGCTTTGGTGATAAAGCTTATAGAATTTTTCAAAAAATCCCGGAAGAACAGAAGAAAGAATATATTGCATATTTAAAAATTATCCTTACCGCCCAACCAAAATTAACTAAAGCACAACAAGAAAAACTGTTTGATATAATGAAAGATGCGCGATATTTAACAAATATTTTAGCGTATTCTATTGCCTTTATAAAACCAAAAACTTCTTATAAAAATCGTACTGTCTTATTAGAGACGATGAAAAAGTTAAATTTAGAAAATCGCACTCTTCTTTTTAAAGATCTTTTGTATTTTTCTCAGGGGTTGTCTGATAAAAAACTTGATCTATTCATTTACTCTATTATCGATAAAGATAAACTTATTATTGATAGAAAAATCCCGATGATACTTGCAAAACTAGTTGATCAAGGGTTCTCAAGTGTTATTAAAAAAAGTCTTCTAGTTACTTTTTTAAGTTTTTTACCATCGCAACATCAAGAAATTTTCTTAAATTTCATTTTAGATATATCTATAATATTGAATAAAAATATTAATGCAATTTAACTAACACTTTTTTATAGATAAGATATGTCAAAAGTAAGTGATAAGAAATGCAGTTCAATGACTTATAAAAAAGTCTTTCCTCGAGTTTTTCAATAATACAAAAAAAGACTGCAGATGTCATTTATCCAGCCAAAACACCAAAGTGGTGACGATTTTTTACAATTTTTTTCTCTTCTTCTTATGGGATTTTTATGAAAAAAATGGCTATTAAAATTATAAAAAATAAGTTAATGGTTAGCTTTAAATTAGGGATTAATTATGCAATATAAATCCAAATTCTTAGCCTTCTTAGTTTTCTGTTTGATTATTTTCATGGGCAGCCAATTTACCAGATTAAATTTTTATAAAAATACAGAAACTGGATTTGTTCAAATCATACCTGAGGAAATTCATTATATTAATATGATAGGAGGGCATGAGTCATTTCCACCCTATATTGGTCCTTCTATTACAAAGTATAATAATTCTTTATATTTTATGGCTAACTATAGAAATCTTTATCTACTTGATCTGAAAAATTTAGTATCTAAAAAAATTATAATAGTAGGGAAAGATAAGATTCCCAACTGGAGACCTACAGATGTTTTTTATCACCCCTTATCTAATAAGGTATATGTAGCAAATTATACAGGAAATAATATACTTATCTTCTCTATAGCAAAAGCTGAACATCCCATCTTAATTCTTGAGCAGATTATTGATGGTTTTAAAGAGCCTGAAGGAATATATCTTTCCAAAGACGGCAAAAATATGATTGTTGCCAATTATGGTGCCGGAGAAGCTTGTTTTTTTGAATATGAACAAAAAGCCTGGGTGTTAAAATGGAAAAAAAATGGTCTTCCAGCATGCCATGGATGTTTAATACTACATAATAAAGTGTATGTTGCAGGAGAAGGATTTTTAAAGTGTTATGATTTTGATGGGCAACTATTGTTTAATAAAAATGAATTATTTGGTCAAAAATTTAGATTTGTAACTAATGTTAAATCTACACTTGATGAACAAAAATTGTTAATTTCAGATACAGCTTCAGGTTATGTCTTCATAACAACACCGGATTTACAAGAAATTATGTATTTTGGTAAAAATGGTCCTTCTCTTTACAATTTTAATATGCCTTATTCAGCTTTTCAATTTGAGGAAAACAAAATATTTGTTTCTTGTCTTTATCAAGATCGATTAGTTGTGATTGATCTTAAAAATTTAAAAGGTGAATCTTTATCTTTCAGAAGAAATAACTGGGAATGGATGAATAAGAAAGTATTTCCTCAATTTAACACTAAATTATCTAATGACTCCGATAATATTATGGGGCTTACCCCTATATCACTATTCGATTTAACGCTCTCACCTGCATATGCCTCTTTTGTTAATGCAGACCGCTCTATAAGAGTATTTATGAGCTCTTATCTAAATCCTTTAAGTGACGCATATCCACATTATTGGAGTTCTTATGCTATCGATGACAACAATATATTAATTTTGTCTAATTCTTCAACAAGTGGTATTTTGTATGATCGAAAAACAAAATACATTGAATTTGTTGATATGGGTTCTTTTGATTGTTGGGGATATCAAGATAATATTTATACACCATACGGCATTAAGAAAATCCAAGATTTTAAATTTATAAAGCATCAACCATCCGAATTTTTAAAAAAATTACCATTTAAAAATATTAACGAGATTGAAAATTTTCTTGGTTTTCCAAAAGAAACATTAGAGAAACGTTATTCACAATCATTAAAATCTGGATTTCTTAGCAACAAGATGAAAATACAGGATTTCAAAATACCACCTTCACAAGTTTTAAAAGTAGATTTGGTAGAACTTTTTATTAAATATTGCTTAACTTATTCTAATGATAAAATACAATAAATAGTTTTATAGTTTCAATAAAAGTCGTTCTAAAATTTTAACTTTTTCATCCCAAGAGATCGACTTGATTAAAGACTTTGTAAATTTAGTACGCTCCTGGCTAACTGCAATTTTAACCGCTTTAGCCCAAGCATCGGGTGTTTGCTCCTTGACAATCCAACCAACTTTATTTTTATAAACGAAATCTGACTGCTCAGGTTGGTCACTTACAATTACAGGAATACCACAAGCAATTGTTTCACTTAATTTAAGAGGAGAAAGACCTTTAGAAGCTCGATTTTCAATATTTTGGATTGGAACAAGGCTAGCGATTGACTGAGCAACAATCCCTCCAACTTCCTTATAAGGAATGCGCCCTAAATATACAATTCTGGGGTTTGTTTTCGACTTCTCTTCAATAAGAAGTCTCTCTGTACCATCCCCCGCAAACACTAATTTTATATCTTTGGGCCATTCAGGATCTTCCACTGCTCGCAATAGTAAAGAAATGCCATGCCAGGGAGAAAATGTGCCAAAAAAAATTACAAATTGTGGGGGCAATTTGTACTCGGTTTTTGCTTGAGGATTAAAAAGAGAGAGATTAACTCCATTACCAATAACACTCACCCGTTTATGGTTGGCTTCGCCTTCAACAAAACTTTTTAAACCTTGTGTTACAACAATAACATGCTCCGCCCATTCAAATTGTTTACGATACAACATTCGAAAAAAAGGGCGGAAATAACTCGTCCAAGGCCAAGCAATATAAAGATCTTCATAAGGACCATTTACCTCTTGAATAACTTTAATCCCTTTTATTTTAGCCCATACTGCCGTCATAAAACTGAAGGGATGACAACGAATATAAATTAACCTAGGAGAATATCCCGAACTTATTAATTGCCATTGTGCTATGAGCATTTTAAGAATTCGTTTAGGAAGTGGGGGCAGATCTTTATTATCATAATAAGGAGAAAATAATTTAATGTTCCATCCTAATTTTTTTAAACCTTCAACTATTTCAATAACATGGGTATAAGAAGCATGTCCCTCACGTACAGGCTCTAAACATAAGTAAGAAATCTGACTTTGACTTGCATGACGTACTTTCAGCATCATGATAAAACTTCAAATAATGTTAAGATTTCACGCATTCCTTAGAAGAAATTAGAAACCAAGACATCCCTTAAGCCTTGGATATTAAGTCGCGAAAACCTTCGATTATGTAGTCTTGAGTCCTCTCCGGTAAGTAAGGATGCATTGGGAGACTTAAAACACACTCTGCCAATTTTTCAGAAATTGGCAAATTCCCATCAACACTAGGATAATGCTTATAGGCTGTTTGCAAATGGAGTGGTTTTACATAATAAACAACCGAAGGAATTTTTGCCTCTTGAAGTTTTGACATAAATTGCTTGCGATCAATATTTTCAGGTAATTGCACTGTATACTGCGCCCAAACTGAAGTTAATCCTTCAGGAACAGAAGGTGTTTTTACCACATCATGTAGTCCCTTTTGATAACGTTGCGCCACTAAATTGCGAGCTTTAATTTCTTCAGGGAAAATAGCAAGTTTTTGCAAAAGAATTGCTGCTTGTAATGTATCTAAGCGACCATTCATACCAACTCTTACATTGTCATACTTATCGCTTCCTTGTCCGTGAACACGAATTGAACGCATGACGGCAGCATATTCATCATTATTCGTAAAAACTGCGCCACCATCACCATAGCATCCTAAGGGCTTTGCAGGAAAAAAGCTTGTTGTCGTAATTTCACCCAAAGTCCCAACTTGACGCCCTTTATAAGAGGCTCCAAAACTTTGAGCCGCATCGGCCATAATCCACAAAGAGTGAGATTTTGCAATGGATTCAATAGCATCATAATCTGCAGGAAGTCCGAAAAGATCAACCGGTATAATACCTTTAGGTGTTAAAGAAAGTTTCTTTGCAAGAGCAATCCCCTTTTCGAGACTACGCGGATCCATATTGTATGTATCCTCTAAAACATCGATAAAGATAGGAGTTGCTCCAAACCAAGTCACAACTTCTGCTGTCGCCGCAAAGGTAAAAGAAGGAACAAAAACAGCGTCGCCTGGCTCTATCCCAAAGGCCATTAAACCAAATGCTAGAGCATCTGTTCCATTTGAACATGAGAGATTATGTTTTACCCCACAGAAAGTACCCAAATTTTTTTCAAACTCAGCCACTTCAGGTCCCATGATATAAATTCCATGATCAAGAACCTGTTTAATCGCCCGATCCACTTGCGACCTAATTTTTGCTTGTTGGGCTTCGAGATCAATAAAGTGAATTTGAGAACTAGGAACTTCTATTTTTGATCCAAGAGTATTATTACTCATTTATAATCTCCTCAAGCGTATCTATATCTATTTGCCGATAACGACGTCCTTCTCGAGGACAATGCAAATCAGGACCTAAAACTTCCCCCGCATGACTTACCCAGCCTATTCTTCGCGCCGGAACACCGGCCATAAGAGCATGTGCAGGAACTTCTTTTGTAACAACTGCACCAGCAGCAATAAAACTATAAGCACCAAGTGTATTCCCGCAGACAATTGTCGCATTCGCTCCTATTGTTGCTCCTCGCTTGATAAGAGTGGGCAGAAATTCTTCTTTCCGCTCGATCTCCGCGCGGGGTGTATTAACATTCGTAAAAACACAAGAAGGACCACAAAAAACCCCATCTTCAAGAATAGTCCCCTTATAAAGACTGACATTATTTTGAATCTTACAACGATTCCCAATTTGAACATCAGGACCAATCATAACATTCTGTCCAATAATAACTTGTTCCCCGATTTTTGTATCTTTTAGAATATGACTAAAATGCCAGATCTTAGTTCCTTTTCCAACGATTGCGCCCTCATCTACATAAGCTGATTCATGAGCAAAATAATCTTGAGACTGAGATTTTTTAAGTTCAATACGTCTTTCCTGATCCATCGATTCTTGAGCAGCCGTCAATACTTGCAAAACTCTTAAACCTTCTTCTCCATCAGTTATCGGAGGTATTCCTGTTTTAATTGCTTCGACAAAAGATAAACATTCCCTCTTTAGCGGTTCGTCGTTTTCCAGAGGAACAAATTTTTGTTCTCCTTTAATTATCTCAAAAATATTTTGTTTTGAGACAACATGACTATCATAAAAAGATAATTTTTGATCCCACGGCAAGCAATCATCAAAAACTGCCATTCCTTTATCCCCAATTACAACTAACATCTGTTGCTTAAAGGGATGTAACCATGAAACATGGATATGAGCTTTTACCCCATTTGAAAAATTTAGATGAGCTGTTGCTATATCATGGAGTTGAGAATTTAAATGAGCAGCGCCTGTTGCATATACTTCTGTAGGTAACTCATTAACTAACCCTAAAACCATAGAGACATCATGGGGCGCCATATTCCACCAAACATTCTCTTCTGTCCGAATTTTTCCGAGGTTAAGTCGATTTGAATAAATATATTGTAATTTACCCAATTCTCCTTTGGATACCATTTCCTTAAGCTTTAAATAAGCCTTATGATATTGTAAGATGTGACCAACCATTAATATACGTTGCTTTGAGTGAGCAAGCAAACAAAGGGCTTCTGCTTCAGCAATATCAAGCGTTAATGGTTTCTCAACAAAAACATGCTTTCCGGCTTCAAGAGCTCTTTCAGCAAGAGAGGCATGTAAACCCGCTGGTGTTGCGATAACAATACCAGAACATGAAGGATCTTTTAATATATCTTCAAATGAAAAAGCTGGAACTTTATATTCTTGAGCAAATTTTTCTGCAGTTTGTTTATCAGGATCGCAAACGGAATGTAAAAAGCCTAGCTCAAAAAAGTTGCGAACATGATTTTTTCCCCAATATCCGCATCCTAAAACTGAAATTTTAAGTGACACGCTAACTATCTCTCCTTAAGCCTTAAAAATACGCTCTCTATAATTTTTAACTTCTTTTGTTGCATTACGCGTATCAATCACTAGAGAACTATTTTCAACTATAAAATTATAATCTACATTATCATGGTCGGCGCAAATAATAACGGCATCTATTTTTTCAAGTTCTTTTATGGAACATTCAATGCTTTTCATCCCTGCAAGTTCCATATGTTCCCTTGTTTTTTCAATTTCAGGAATAAAAGGATCGTAATAACATACTTCAGCACCTCGTTCTCTTAAAATTTCCATAATTTCAAGAGCAGGGCTTTCACGCATGTCATCAACATTTTTCTTATATGCTATTCCTAAAATCAAGAGCTTAGATCCTCTTAATCCTCGAGAGAAGCGCTCATCTAGAGCTTCTGCAAGCCGCTGGACTATTCTCAATGGCATACTTGTATTAATTTGTCCTGCAAGCTCAATAAATCGTGTAGAAATTCCATATTCATGGGCTTTCCAAGTCAAATAAAACGGATCTATAGGAATACAATGCCCTCCCAATCCTGGCCCAGGATAAAAAGGCATATAACCAAAAGGCTTACTTTTTGCCGCCTCAATAACCTCCCAAACATCAATCCCCATTTTTTCAAAAACAATCTTTAATTCATTTACAAGGGCGATATTAACACTCCGAAAAATATTCTCTGTTAATTTCACGGCTTCCGCTGTTTTGACAGAAGAAACTGTCACAACTCCAGCTGCAATGGCCTCATAAAGCGCTACACACATTTCTAAGGTATCAGGATCATCTCCTCCAACAACCTTAGGGATTGTGCTAATTTTATAATTAATATTTCCAGGATCTTCTCGCTCAGGTGAGTATCCTAAAAAGAAATCTTGTCCGCATATAAGCCCAGATTTTTCTAAAATGGTCTTTAAAACTTCTTCGGTGGTACCAGGATAAGTTGTCGACTCTAAGATAATAAGATGCCCTTTTTTCAAATGAGGTTTAATCGCCTCAGTTGTACTGACCACATAACTCATGTCAGGTTCACGGTGCTTTGTAAGCGGTGTTGGCACACAAATAATGATAACATCCACGTCTCTTAGTTGTGCATGATCAACAGTCGCTTGAAATCGTCCCGTATTATTCATCTCCGCTATCTGGCTTGCAGGTATATATTTAATGTAAGATTGAGAGTTTTTTAATTTAGTAATTTTTGATTCATCAATATCGAACCCTAGAACTGAAAAAGAATTATTGACGAACGCATGAGCTAGTGGAAGTCCTACATATCCCAAACCGACGATACCAACCTTTGCTTTTCTAGATCGTATATTTTCTTTGAGTTGATTTAAATTCAAAACATTATCACTGCTTCTTGATGTCATTTTATGCAATCAGTCCTTTAAAACGATAGACGTGTAATATAGGAAATTTTCGAAATTGTCAATCATCTTGAGGCGTTTTAAGCTAAAATGTGGTGCGCCCGAAGGGATTCGAACCCCTGGCCTTTGCCTCCGGAGGGCAACGCTCTATCCAGCTGAGCTACGGGCGCGCAAAATAGCTTTTATGCATTACACAATGGATAACCCGATATTCCAAAAACGGTTTTTCGGCTTTTTTATATTCTCAATTTTTTAGATTTTCCTGGAGCTGAGAAGCAATTTTATAAAGATAATAACATACTCCCATAAAAGCTAAAATCCCGAGAAGAACTCCCATATGCTCGAAATCAGCAGGTGCGATTTTAAACACATCAGTACTTTGATAAGCGGCAAAAGGAATAGCCAGTAAAATACCAATGATAGATTCACCAGCAATTAAACCTGAGCAAAAAAGCAGTCCTCTTCTGTTAGCATGCTCTTGCTTATGAATATAATCCTCTTTCTTAAAGTTTGGCTGTTCTTTTTTCATTTTAGTTTGGCATAAAGAAGCAATAATCCCCCCCACAAGCAAGGGAATGGTAATATCTAAAGGCATATAAATGCCTAAGGCAACAGCCAAAACAGGTAGACGCCATGAAGACTCATTCACTTTCAAATAATTATCGATGAAGATAAAGATTATTGCAAGAGCCGCCCCAATGCTAAACATCGTCCAATCCAATGAATGAGTAAACACACCTTCAGCAATTGCGGCCATGATTGCGGCTTTAGGGGCTCCTAATGCTTGCGTCGGATCCATTCCTTCACGCGGCAAACTGTCACCAATTCCGTACGCTTGATATAAAACTTCAAGAATAGGAGCCATCACAAAAGAACCAGCAACAACACCCAACATTAGCATAACTTGTTGTTTCCAAGGCGTAGCTCCCACTATTTGACCCGATTTAAGATCCTGAAGATTATCGCCACTGATCGCAGCAGCCGTTGCCATAACAGCTCCGATAATAATTGCTATAGCGGCAGCAGCTAATGAATTAGCCCCCTTAGCTCCGAAATCAATATGTGTACCTAACATGACAAGCAAAATCATGGAGATGAAAAGAATTGCCATAATAGTCACACCCGACAAAGGATTATTAGAAGAACCGACCAATCCTGTCATATAACCAGCAATAGCAGCACATAAAAAGCCAACAATAATTGCAAAAATTGTAATAATAAAAACAGTTGCGAAATGAACTGTCATAGGAAGCTGCATATCTGATTGGCTCAAAATATGATGAAAAATAAATGCCAAAGGAATTGTTAATACAGCAACACCGATTAAAACATAATTTATAGGAATATCATATTCTGTTCTTAATAAAGCACCTTGTGTTCCTAACTTTGTCTTTCTTAATGTCGCAAGGGATGAACGAATAGCTTCAGAAATTGGCTTAATAAGGTAAACTAAGGTCCAAACACCTCCAACAACCATAGTACCGACACCAACCATCCTAATGTTCTTATTCCAAATAGTCACCGCTATCTCATAAGCACTTCCCCCTTCAGGAAGACCAAAGAGCAATCCATGAAGCGGAACAGCTATTACCCACGCAACAATAGCGCCAATTAGCATACTTACACCAACCTGAACACCAACTATATAACCAGCACCGACAAGAACTAAAGAGAAACCGGAACCAAATCCAAAAACAGTTCGAGTTGTTTGAAACCAATAATGGGCGCCTTCGCTCATTATCATTAAGCCAGATTGTGCAAATTTAACTAACCCAGCAAACATTCCACCCATCAATAAATCTTTAGTTCCTTCGCGAGCTTCGCTATCTCCAACTTTTAAGACTTCCCCAGTTGCAATTCCTTCTGGGAATTTAAGTTCTTCATTTTCAACAATGTAAGCACGACGCAAAGGAATTGAAAATAATACCCCTAACAATCCCCCAACAATAATAATCGCTGTTGTAATGCCAAATGGAAACTCTTTCCAATAGCCCATCATAAGAAGAGCTGGAAGTGTAAACACAACTGCCGCGGCGATAACTTCACCTGCTGATGTTGCTGTCTGCACAATATTATTTTCTAAAATATTAGAATTCCGAAAAAATCGAAGAATTGTCATCGAAATAACAGCTGCAGGAATAGTTGCAGAAACGGTCAAACCTATTTTTAATCCTAGATAAGCATTTGAACCTGCCATGATCACGGCTAAAAAGATACTTAGTAGGGTCGCTTTCCATGTAATTTCAGGAAGATTTTTTTCTGCTGAAATATAGGGTTGAACACGACTTTTCGAAGATTGTAATGAAGTTTTTGTCTGCTTCACTTTTCTTCCTAAGGGACTCATTTCAATGCTCCTTGATTCTTTTCTTATTCAATGACAAGTGCCTATGGTGCGGAGAATCTCGTTTTGGGTCAAGAAAAAGATTTAATAAATTGCTGAATTCTTGTTTAAAAATCTTCCAAACATCCAAAAAAATATGACAATTCATTGAAATGTAATGATTTTAAATTATTTCTAAGCTGCCTTAAGATATTTAAAAGTTTGCTCTTTTTGGAATAAACGCAACAGAATACGCAAAGCTTGTCCTTGAGGTCCTAACAAATGAGGATCTTTGGATAAGATCTTTTGGGCATTATCATGAGCCTGTAAAAGTAAATCTTGATGGACAATTGGATCAAAAAATTTAAAAGAAGGCATCCCACTTTGCTTAATTCCAAAAGCCTCTCCCCCACCTCTGAGTTTTAGATCTTCTTCAGCTATCTTAAAACCATCAGTCGTAGAACGCATAACTTTCAGCCTGGCTCTTGCTGTTGGATTGAGTGATTCATCATAAAGAAGCATGCAATAAGATTCCTGAGATCCTCTTCCAATACGTCCTCGCAATTGATGGAGTTGCGCCAATCCAAAGCGCTCAGCGTGTTCGATAATAATCACAGAAGCATCTTCAACATGAACTCCAACTTCAATAACCGTTGTCGCCACAAGAATTTTGATTGATCCCTCAATGAAAGCGTTCATCGTTGCTTCTTTTTTATGACTTTTAAGTCGACCGTGAATCATTCCTATTTGATTTGGAAAAAGTGCTTGCAACATTGAAAATCTTTCCTCAGCTGCGGCGAGATCAAGATTTTCAGATTCTTCAATTAAAGGACAAACCCAATATATTTTATCGCCTTTATCTAACGCACGTTTCAGACTCATCACGACTTCATCTAAGCGCGTTAAAGGAATGGTTGTCGTTGTAATATCTTTACGATTAGCCGGTTTTTGTCGCAAATAAGAACTTGCTAAATCTCCAAATGCTGCCAACATAAGGGTCCGAGGAATAGGGGTAGCTGTCATGGACAATATATCAATGTTTTCTCCTTTTTCTGATAAATAAAGACGCTGCTCAACTCCAAAACGATGTTGCTCATCAATGACTATGAATCCTAAATTTTTAAATTGAACCTCAGGCTGAATAAGAGCATGAGTTCCAACAACAACATTCGTCTCTCCTTCAGCTAAAGATCGATATATTTTTTGTCGGTGTTTAGCGGTATCTTTACTTATTAAGAGCTCAAGACTCACACCTGCCGTTCGGGCCCACTCTTCCATCGTCTTATAATGTTGACGGGCTAAAATTTCGGTAGGTGCAAGCAAAGCAACCTGATATCCCGCTTCAACAGCTTTAAGCATACATAGAAAAGCAACGATGGTTTTTCCACTTCCTACATCCCCTTGAAGTAAGCGAATCATCCGAGAAGAAGACACCATATCCTTTTGTATTTCTTCGAGCGCATTAAGTTGGTCTTGAGTTAATTTGAAAGGAAGTTTTTCGAGAACTTTTTCTTGAAGATGCGCTTCTCCTATGAGAGCACGTCCTTGAGCAACTTCAGAATGACTTCGTGTTAGAATAAGAGCCAATTGATTTGATAAAATTTCGTCGTAGGCTAAACGACGGCGACAGGTATGTCCCAGATGAAGATCGTCCCTCTGAGAAGGAGAATGCAATTTTTGAAGTGCCTCTCTCCACGATGGCCAATGGTATTTTTTAAGAAGCGCCCCAGATAACCATTCTGGCAATTGAGGGCACTTTAAAAAAGAAGTTTTTATGATTTTTTGTAATGTTTTCTGAGATAAGCCTTGAGTAAGAGGATAGACAGGTTCAGCCCCTTCCCAAAAAACTCTAGAAGTTAATGGACCTATATGATCAGGATGCGTCATTTGGAAACGCCCCTTATACATCTCAAAGCGACCACTTATAATCACATCGCTTCCGACAACAAGACTATTTTTAAGATAACTCAGATTTGGGTTAAAAAATACTAACTCAATTGAATCATCAGCATCCGAACAAACCACACGATATGGAACAGAACGTCCCCTTTGTTTACGAAGAGTAGAATGGCTGACAACTTTGACCTGCAAAGTGATTAATTCATGAGGAGATGCAAATTTTATTGAGGGCAAAAATCTTCTTATTTGGACTTCGTGAGGAAGATGCCACAAAAGGTCTCGGATTGTCGTACAATCAAGTTTTTCAAGAAGACGAGCAGTTGTGGGACCCACCCCTTCTAATGTCGTTACAGAAGAAAGTAACGACCTTAAAGGATCACTATCAGAATAAATAGAAGAGCTTGACATATTTTAAATCTAACATAACAAAAAACCCAGCAAAAAGTTTTGCTGGGTTTCTTTAATTATCTAAGATAACGAGATTACTTTGTCTCTTCTGTCTTAGTTTCTGCTGATGCTTCAGGTGCTTGCTCAGCTGGAGCAGCTTCAGGAGTTGCTGGAGCTTGTTCTGCTGGTGCTACTGGAGCTTGAGCTTCTTCAGTCTTTGCTGCTTCTTCTTGTGACTTTTCTTCTGCTTTTTTCTCACAAGCTGTTAAGCTTAAAATAGAAGATACGGCTAATACTGAAATAAGATTAAACTTCATAAATTGGGACTCCTTGTTAAATAAAAAACAATGAAAAATATCACGCTTTTTAAGAAAGCGCAATATCATTAAGTTTTTATGTGGATATAGTGGCCCGGCGCCTCCATGATAGCTTGATACGCCCCTTTTAAAGCCCCTAAAAGAGGCGGTTTTTGCAATTCTTGGGTAGAATTCTTCTTAAGCCAGTCAAACCATAAAAACCACCAAGAACCTTTATTAAGGGGGGTCTGTTGTTCCCATAGATCTGGATCGACATAGTTTTCATGATGGGCCCTTGTTGTCGTTTTATAAGTACGATAAGGATGACCTGGCTCACTTATAATTCCCGCGTTATGCCCTCCATTTGTTAAGACAAAAGTTATTTCAGATTTTGTTAACAAATGAATTTTGTAAACAGAACGCCAGGGAGCCACATGATCTTTTGAAGTCGCTACAGAGAAAATTGGCGTCCTTATATCATAAAGAGTTATGTTTTCTCCTTCAATTTCATATTTTCCCAAAGCAAGCTCATTATGCAAATAAAGCTTTCTCAAATATTCACTATGCATTCTATAGGGAAGTCGCGTTTTATCACTATTCCAAGCCATTAAATCATTCATAGATTGCCGTTCTCCTAAGAGATAGGTTTGAATAATTTTTGAAAATATAAGATCTTGGGAATTTAAAAGTTGAAATGCGCCTGATAAATTATTAGCGTCCAAATATCCTTTAGACCACATATAATTTTCAAGAAAAGTTAATTGACTCTCATCAATAAACAAGCCCAATTCACCTGGTTCCATAAAATCAGTTTGGGTTGCTAATAATGTTAAAGTTTTTAATCTTGTGTCTTTATGTTTTGCCAAATAAGCTTTTGTTATTGCTAAAATTGTTCCCCCTAAACAATAGCCAACGCCATGAATTTGTTTCTGTTGTGTAATGTTCTCTATTGCTTTTATGGCTTCAAGAACACCTAATTTCATATAATCATTTAAACTTAACTGCGCATCTTCTTGCGAGGGATTCTTCCATGAAATGATAAAAACTGTGTGCCCCTGTTCAACCAAATGTCTTACGAGTGAATTATGAGGAGAAAGATCCAAAATATAATATTTCATGATCCAAGCCGGAACAATCAAAATAGGTTCTTTATAAACTTCTGAGGTCAAAGGAGCGTATTGAATAAGTTCAATTAAAGTGTTTTGAAAAACAACTTTACCAGCTGTAACAGCGACATTTTTCCCTGGCACATAATTTTCAGCCCCTTGGGGTAATTGATGATGCGTTTCTCGCTTTACATCTTCCACGTAATTAAGAAATCCTTGAACCAAATTCCGTCCTTGTGTTTCAAAAGTTTTTGTCAATACTTCCGGATTTGTCACGATAAAATTTGAAGGAGACACCATATCCAGCATTTGACGGACAACGAATGTCACAATTTCCGTATGATGTTGAGAAACACCACTCACATCTGTTGTCGCATTCCACCACCATTGTTGGGCTAATAAAAAAGATTGGTAATAGATATTAAAAGGCCAATAGTTCCAAGATTTATGGTTAAAACGCTTATCTTGAGGCAAAGGATCTATACAAGGAGATTTTGAATTTCCGTCATAACATCCTTTCATAAAATTCATTAAATAAACGTATTTTTTATAGGCTTTACGACAAAGATGAACTTGTTTTCCAGGAGAAAATGTGAGATGAAGCAACCAATCTGCAAAAGCATACAAAAGAGCCGCAGGAGAAATACCTTGTGTAACCTGCCCCACAAGAGACGCTAAAAGACGATCATAGTTTTTAAGAGCTTGACTTGATTGACTCTCACCTAAAGGTAAACCTTTATCTGTATTAATTCCTTGCCGAACTTTTGACAGATTTTTGACCTTAACCTTCATTATCATATTCTTCCCCAATTTTAGTTACGAGGGACAGACCTTAATTAATAAACAGAAGGTTTTAAAAAGTCGTTAACGTGTTGCTTATTTATCGTGAATTTTCTGAAGGAAAACTGACGAAAATTTTACGTCATGAACTGACTTCAAGTAAATCTTGGTAGTTCTTATAGCTAAAAGGAAGACTTCCCAGATAAATTACGATTAAAACAGAGAATGTCGCCCACGGTGCACTGACAAGAGAAGCTACAAGTAATCCCACTAAAAGAAGCATTACTGGAACACATTTAGGGGGAATCTGATACGTTTTAAATGAATAAGTTGGAATTCGACTAATAAAAAGAGCCCCTGCTGCAAATAGAAAACACATGACGATAAAAGGAGATAATAAGAATTCGTAATCAATTGCTTGATAAAGTATTAAAGGAAATAAAGCTATCATCGCCCCCGCAGGCGCAGGAACCCCAATGAAAAACTTTTTAGCCCAAACAGGATCTTCCTTAATACTCGAGGCCCGAAGCGTCGTATTAAAACGAGCAAGTCGCAACCCACAACAAACAACAAAAAATAAACTGATTGTCCACCCTAACCCTGCCCAAGCATTCATCGTTAAAATATAAAGGACAACTGCTGGAGCCACGCCGAAACTAATAAAATCTGAGAGAGAATCTAATTCAGCCCCAAAATCACTCGCCGCTCCTAGGAGTCTCGCAAGACGACCATCCATCGCATCAAAGAACGCCGCAACAATGATGGCAATAATTGCATAATCATACCTCGCCAAAAGAGCAAAACGAATGGAAGATAATCCTATGCAAAGCGCGATGACCGTTGCCATATTAGGAAGAAGATGCGCAAAAGAAAGCTTTTGAAGTCTTTCTTTTGAACGCTCAAATTTGCTTACTTTCTTCACCATGATAATTAACGTATAGCCCCAGATCGTGATGATTCTGTGGAATTAAAATCAGCGATAATAGATTCGCCGCCAATAACTCTTTGTCCTTCAATCACAAAAACCGGCGTTTCTTCAGGAAGATAAATATCGACGCGACTTCCAAATCGAATAAGGCCATACCTTTCCCCAGTTTGTACTTGTTGATTTTCTTGGACATCACATCGTATGCGTCTTGCAATAAGGCCTGCGATCTGTACAAAGGCGATTTCCCGATCTTTTTTTACTTCTAACACAAGAGATTGACGTTCATTAAATTCAGAAGCTTTATCAAGCGAAGCATTAAAAAATTTTCCGGGATAATAGATACTTTTTTTAATGCGACCATCCATAGGAATACGATTAATATGAACATCAAAGACATCTAAGAAAACGCTGATACGTTGCCATGCGCCTTCTTTTAATCCGAGTTCTGAAGGGGGTGTCACTTTAATGATCGAAACAATAAGTCCATCTGCAGGACTAACAACCAATCCTTCACGTGTCGGCGTAACGCGTTGAGGATCTCTAAAGAAATAAAGGCACCACCCCGTTAAGATGAAGCCAAGGACTCCCAAAAAGCCTGATAATTGATTAAGCAGGAGGGCACATATAAAAAACAATCCAACAAAAATCCATCCTTCACGATGAACTGGGGCCAATAATGGGGGTCTCATTCATTTTCCTTTCAACTATTTACTGCCTGTGAATCTAAGCTACTTTAGCATTATTGTAAATTTTTTTGATTCTAATAGCTACTTCTCTACAAAAAGAGCCTATTTTTAAAGAGAAAAGAGTCGTTTTTTTAAAACATCAATCCTTAAAAAAGCTTCCTCAAGTTGTGCTCTTGAAAGCTTATTTTCTTTAATCGCCTTCTTAATCACTTGATGAATCTTTTCCGCTAACGAAACAGAGACTTTAAATCCTTGCACCCCTTGGGCAGCAGCTTTATTATTTGAAAAAAGCAAAATATCATTTCCTGCCCGAATGGCCTGGAGGATGATTTCTTCTAAATTATAATGTTGACCTATAGCCCCCATATGCAAATCATCTGTAATAATGATGCCGTCATATCTTGCTCGTTCTCTTAAATAAGTTTTAAGCACACATGAAGATAACGTTGTGGGGTATTGCGCGTCCCATCCTCGATGGATAAGGTGACCCGACATCACGGTATCCACCTTTCCTTCTTGGATAAGTCGATAAAATACGTCTTGTTCCTGAGGATCCGACGTTATGGTAATATCAACCATTCCTTTATGACTATCTTGACGAGCATAACCATGTCCTGGAAAATGCTTCAAACTTGTTATAATCCCCATTTGTCGATGCGCCTTAATAAAGGCAGAAGCGTAATCAACGACCTTATTGACATCCGCCGAATAACTTCTTCCAATTTTACCAATCACAGGACATTCATGCCCCTCAGAATCTGCCTGAAGATCAACAACAGGGCCAAAATTAAGATTAAATCCTGCAGATTTAATCATCTGAGCCATTTCCAAATATGTTTGATAAGCTTGGGTCGGGGATTGAGTCTCGGCGATTTCCTTAGCAGATGGAAAATCTTGGAATCCATTCTGAGAGGAAAGTCGCTTAACTCTTCCGCCTTCTTGATCGATTCCAATTAAAAGACCTGGCTGCGCTTGATAAAATTCTGAGGTTAATTTTTTCACTTGTTCGGGAGTGACGATATTATACCCAAAGAAAATCACACCACCGATTTTACCTTCCCGAGCTAACTGTAACGTGGCTTGAACTTCAGGATCTGTTGGTTTTGTTCCATGAAATCCAACCATAATTATTTGGCCGATTGTTTGCGAGAGCTGGGTCTCATTGATCTCATTTAATGAGCTCTTAACGGGAGAAGTTTGGGACATTTGAGGCCTTTCTTGATGGCAAGCAGAAATCAAAAAACAACAAATGACAGAAAAAATTTTTACCATAATTATTTCAATGTCTTTTCGGAATCTTTTGAAGAAGCAGACTTCTTTTCTTCGTCTCTTTTCCGTTTCAAAATAATCTCTTTGTCTGAGAGGGCCTGAGTGTCCAAAGTAAGAAAATTGCGTTTAAGACGAACTTCTTCTTTTTTTACGCCACTCACTGTTTCATAAGATTTCTCCCATGGCTTCAGAGACTTTCTCTCTTCTTTATTCTCTCCCTTAAAAAAAGCCTCACTCAGTTCACAACTATTCTCACCACAACTGCAACTCACCAGTAAAAGAAAAAAAACAACATAAAAAAACTTAAAATTTCTCATTTGCGGCCCTCTTCTATTAATTACTTTTTCTTTCTACTCGATATCATGCCCGTATTCTTTTCCCAATATTCTCCCACAGTCCTATCTCCCCTTTTAGGAACGGCATGATGTAAATGGGTGTTAATATCATTTCTAGGATGATTGTTATGGGGATTTAAATCTAGGTGAGATCCCTTAGACGTTACTTCAACATTTTTCTTAAAATTAAGCTTTTTTTTATAAGCACATGTTAAATCTATCTTTTTTGACTTATCGAGAGCATGTAATGACGACATACAAAAAACAAAACCTAGAAGATAATAATAACATTTTGATTTCATTCTGTAACCTTTTAATCCGCTTCCCTCATTTTAAGCATCCAAATTTACAACTTTCAATGCATTTGCTTGGATAAATTCTCGACGAGGTTCAACAAGATCACCCATTAAGGTCGAAAACACTTCTTCAGCAGAATCGGCATGCGTAATTTTTACTTGTAAAAGACTACGAGCTTCCGGATTTAAAGTTGTCTCCCAAAGCTGATCATTATTCATCTCTCCAAGACCTTTATATCGTTGAATAGAGATCCCTTTTTGTCCTTGCTCTAAAATAGCCTCAATAAAACGAACAGGACCTTCTAGAATTGTTTGCTTTTCTTTAAATGCAAGAGTGATGGGCTTTTCGAAATATTCTTTAAGCCCTTGGTGAAGTTGAGAAAGTTGATAAGCATCGCCACCTTGCATCATGGAAGAATTGAGTTTTAAGACTTCTGTCACACCGCGAACAGTTCGCGTGACATGAAGCCCTTCTTCTGTAGCTTCCCCTTTCCATTCACCAACCTCATTAATATCTTTCATTTGATTCATGCGATCAGCTAATTTTTGAGCCAACTGAGGCCGAGAAGAAGAGTTGAAAACTGCAGGATCAAAAAGGCCTTCTATAGCTGCATGTTCAACAAGCATGGCATTTCCGACTTTATTGGCAAGAGATTCGATCAGCGTTTTTGCTTTTCGAGAAAGAGTGACTAAATTTTGCAAATCACCTGCGCCAATTTGGCTTCCGCCATTAATTGTAACTTGAGCGCCTTCACTTCCTGCATTCATCAAATAATCATCTAAAGCCCTTTCATTTTTGAGATAAAGGACTGAATTTCCTTTTTTGACGCCATAAAGAGGGGGCTGCGCAATATAAAGGTATCCTTTTTCAATCAATTGAGGCATTTGACGATAAAAGAAGGTTAGTAATAGCGTCCGAATATGGCTTCCGTCCACATCCGCGTCTGCCATGATGATGATTTTATGATAGCGCACTTTATCAGGATTAAATTCTTCGGCCCCAATGCCCGTCCCCAGAGCTGTGATTAAAGTTCCAATTTCTTGTGAACTTATCATCTTATCGAAACGAGCTCTCTCCACATTTAGGATTTTTCCTCTTAAAGGAAGAATTGCTTGAAACCGGCGATCGCGCCCTCCTTTTGCCGTTCCTCCCGCGCTGTTTCCCTCAACAAGAAAGACTTCACTTTTTGCAGGATCACGCTCTTGGCAGTCGGCTAACTTCCCAGGCAAAGATTCAATATCTAAAGCTCCTTTACGGCGGGTTAATTCGCGGGCCCTCCGAGCGGCCTCACGCGCTGTCGCGGCTTCCACAACCTTCTGTACAATTTTACGCGCCTCATGAGGATGCTCTTCAAACCATTGCTGCAGACGCTCAGCCACAAATCCTTCCACCACAGGGCGCACTTCTGACGAAACAAGTTTGTCTTTTGTTTGAGAAGAGAATTTTGGATCTGGCACCTTCACTGAAATAACACTTGTTAATCCTTCGCGGGCGTCTTCTCCTGAAAGTGTCACTTTTTCTTTTTTAGCCGTACCACTTTCATTGGCATAATTATTCACAATACGGGTTAAGGCGGCCTTAAATCCTATAATATGCGTTCCACCATCGCGCTGGGGAATATTGTTGGTAAAGCATAAGAGGGATTCGTGATAACTATCTGTCCACTCCATTGCGATATCAACGGTGATCCCGTCTTTTTCTCCAAAAATAGAGATGGCAGGTTCATGAATCGCATTTTTACTGCGATCAAGATACTGAACGAATGCTTTGGTTCCGCCCTCATAATAAAGTTCACTGACCTTAGGCTCGGCCTCTCTTAAATCTGTCAAGATAAGACGCGCACCAGAGTTCAAGAACGCAAGTTCCCGGAAGCGATGCTCAAGAGTAGAAAAATCAAATACTATCTGGGTAAAGGTTTCAGTTGAAGGCTTAAACGTAATTTGCGTCCCGGTTTTACCGACAACATCTCCGATGATCTTGAGAGGTTCGGCGGGTTCTCCGTGATGAAAACGCATATAATGCTCCTTGCCATTTTGCCAAATTTTAAGCTCTAAGGTTTCGGATAACGCGTTTACAACAGACACCCCCACACCATGCAAACCACCAGAGACTTTATAAGAGTTTTGATCAAATTTCCCTCCAGCATGAAGCTGTGTCATAATGACTTGAGCCGCAGAAACACCTTCTTCAGGGTGAATTCCCACCGGGATTCCTCGCCCATTGTCGCTGACGCTGACAGAACCATCTGCGTTGATAGTAATTTCGATGCGATCACAATGCCCTGCTAAAGCCTCATCAATGGCGTTATCAACAACCTCATAAACCATATGATGAAGACCAGACCCATCGTCCGTATCTCCAATATACATCCCTGGTCTTTTACGAACGGCATCAAGTCCTCGCAGCACTTTAATAGAGTGAGCGCCGTATTCTTCTTCTGAAGGCTGAATTTCAGGGGTTTCAGGGGTGGTCATCGCATTTTCCTTTATAAACTTTAATTCATCGGATGGATTATAGCATTTTCAATATGAAAATGTTGAAATTTCGTCGACATTGATAAAAAAACTGACGGATCGGTTCCCGTCATCCAAGCTTGCATATTTAAGGCCAAAATTTCAGTGAACAAAGCCTGCCGCCTTCCTTCATCAAGGTGGGCAACCACTTCATCTAAGAGAATAATGGGTCTTCTTTGGTCAGAATACGCCTTAAGGCGCGCAGTTGCCAAGATAATTGCGAGCAAAAGAGCTTTCTGTTCTCCGGTAGAACACTGATCAGCAGGGCGCTCTTGTGTTTTAAAATAAACTTTGAGATCCGTTTTATGAGGCCCTTCGCTTGCCCCGCCTGCTTCAGCGTCTCGCTCCCTTGAGAGGGCTAAATGATGCGTAAGGCGTTCTTCCACGGCGAGTGCAGGCTCTGTCTCAAGCCATTCTTCAACTTGTCCTTGAATATGAAGAAGAGGACGTGGGAAGGTGCCTAACGCCCAAGATTGGCTTTGTGAAAACATCTCAACAAAATTTTTCCGAGAAGCCGCTACGGCCACGCCAGAAGCCCCCATATTCTGCTCAAGAGTTGAAAGCCAATGCGGGTCTCTTACCCCTAATTTTAGAACTCGGGCTCTTTCTCGTAAATAATGTTCATAACGCGCAAGCCGGCGGGCATGTTCAGCATCAAGACTATAAATCAAACGATCTAAAAATCGCCGCCGCGCTGAACTTGCTTCTTGAAAAATACGATCCATTTGAGGCGTTAACCAAATAATATTTAAATATTCAGTTAAATTGGCTTGAGAACGGACAATTTCATGATCAATTTTGAGCACTCGACGCTCGGATTCTTGGCCAATCTCGATACCTGTTGAAATTTCATGAGAAAAATTAGGTCCTTCAACAGTCGTTGAAATTCCCCAAGAATGGCCAGATTCTCGATGTCGACTGACTTCTGAAAGCGTGGCTCGCCTTAATCCTCGCCCAGGAGAGAGAAAAGAAATCGCCTCCAAGATATTTGTTTTTCCGGCGCCATTGGGGCCCGTTAGAACAACAGGGCGCGCATCACATGAAAGCTCCGCCTCAGTATAACAACGAAAATCTTTAAGCCGAATCCGACTCAAACTACACTCGAGAAAAGGCTGAGGACTCGAAGCTTCCGATAAGAACGTCATTATACTCGCATAGGCATGAGGAGATAAAAAGCATCATTATTGTCGACTTCTCGCACAACCACAGGTGTTGCAGAATCTGACATTGAAAATTCAGCTTCCACATCATTTAATTGTTGAGAAAGATCTAAGAGATAGCGGGCATTAAATCCAAGCTCAAGCGGAGCAGCCGCATACTCGACTTCAAGTTCTTCTACAGCACTTCCAAACTCCGAATTACTTGCTGTCAGAACAATTTTGTTTGTATTGATTGAGAGCTTCACACTGCGGGATTTTTCCGTGGACACGGTTGCCACACGATCCACAGCTTCAGAAAAAGCCGCCATAGACATTCTTAATGTTTTTTCATTCTGCGTTGGAATGATGGCCTCATAATCTGGGAAAGAACCATCAATTAAGCGAGATGTTAGATAAACATGATTAAATTTGAAGCTTACCTGAGTTTCTGAAAGTGAAACTTCAATTTCACCTTCGGCTTCCCCTAAAATTTTCATCACTTCATTGACAGTTTTTCGGGAAAGAATAACCCCTGGGAAATGAGGAAGATCTTGAGACATTACTAAAGACAAGCGTGCCAATCGGTGCCCATCTGTTGCCACAGCCCGAATCTCACGCGCTTCGACAGGATGTAAATAAATACCATTTAAATAATAACGTGTTTCCTCTGTGGACATCGCAAAACGTGTCCTTTCAAGAAGATGTTGGAAATCTTTTCCGTTGACTGTAAAGCGATGAGGAAGGTCCGTTGTATTAATGGCGGGAAAATCTTCAGGGGGCAAACACGCAAGTTTAAATTCAGAACGACCAGACGTAATTTGGAGGTGAGATCCCTCATTTTCCAAAGAAAGCTGAATCGTGGAACCGTCTTTTAATTTTCGAACAATGTCATGAAGAAGTTGCGCAGAAACGGTTGTTCCGCCCGCTTTTTGAATATCGGCAGAAACGGTTTCAACGATGGCAAGCTCCAGATCTGTGGACGTCAATCGCAATTGACCACTTTCCGCCTCTAAAAGAACATGAGCCAAAATAGGAACTGTCGTGCGTTTTTCAACAACACTTTGAGCGTGACTTAAAGCCTTTAAAAATTGATTACGTTCGAGAGTCAATTGCATATTCTAAATTCCGCTTTACTTGTTTCTATGAATGTATAAATCATACCTATCATAAAAATTTGTCTGCGCCTATAGAGGATATAGCTCTCACCACAAAGCCGCCTGATCAGCTTCCTTGCTGTAACATGCGCTTCAAAAGATCTAAATCTTCAGCCAAAGTTGTATCACTTTGTTGAAGTTCCTCAATTTTTTTCACCGCATGCATCACCGTTGTATGATCGCGTCCCCCAAATTTTCGACCAATATCGGGCAAGGAATAAGAGGTCAACTGTTTCGCCAAATACATCGCGATTTGGCGAGGACGTGCCACAGAACGAAGACGCTTCGGCGAATGCATATCTGTCAGACGGACATTAAAATGTTCTGAGACTTTTTTCTGAATATCTTCAATGGTTACGCGTCGATCATTCGCCCGCAAAACATCTCGAAGCACTTCTGTTGTCGTCTCAAGGCTTATTTCACGTCCCACCAACATGGAATGAGCAATAATGCGATTTAAGGCGCCTTCAAGTTCACGGACGTTAGACGTAATTTTATGAGCTAAAAATTCAAGGACACGGCTCGGAATAGGTTTTTCAAGCTGTTCTGCTTTAGACTGTAAAATCCCTAACCGAAGCTCATAGCTTGTGGGATGAATATCAGCCACGAGCCCCCATCCTAGCCGGGATCTCATTCTTTCTTCTAATCCTTCAAGATCAGACGGCGATTTATCTGCGGAAATGATAATCTGATGATTTTGATCAACTAACGCATTGAAAGTATGAAAAAATTCCTCTTGAGTTGAATCTTTCCCGCTAATAAACTGGAAATCATCAATCATGAGAACATCGACCGAGCGGAATTGCTCTTTAAAAGCCATCACATTTTTAAATCTTAAAGCTCGAATAAAGAGATACATAAACTTTTCAGCTGAAAGATAAATAACTTTGCGTTGAGGATGATTTTTACGGATATGCCAGGCAATTGAATGCATCAAGTGCGTCTTTCCTAAGCCAACGCCCCCATATAGAAAAAGGGGATTAAAAGTGACGCTCCCCTCTTCTGCGACACGGCGAGCCGCAGCGTGAGCAAGTTCATTAGGTTTTCCAACAACAAAGGCCTCAAATGTATAACGGGGCTCAAGACGAGAAGAAACGTCGTCTAATCCTTCTTCAAAAATAAGGGGAGACTCTTCAGAAAATGTTTCACGTGAAACATTTTCCTGAGCCGGTTCAGGCTCAGCAGATGGTGCCTCAACAATGAAATCTAACGCTAAAATTGTTTTATCATGTTGTTGTAAAAAACTTAAAATTTTCTGTAGACAGTTTTTTTGAACCCAATCACGAACAAATCTTGAAGGAGCTGCGACAACCAGACGACCTGTCAAGAATTCTTTAACCCGAAGCGGGGCAATCCAATTTTGATAGGTATTTTCCCCAAATGCTTCTAAGCAACGTGGTTGAATTTGTTTCCAAAGATCTTCCAGGGTTGTGGACATCAAGTCCTCGTATTAGTCGCGTTGAGAAAGATAGAGATAAAAAAAGGCTCTCTCATTTAACTCTCTACAATTACAAAAAGGTCTTTAGGCCGACCTTTAAAAGCCTTTAGAGAAAATGAAAAGCGCCTCTTTAGAGACTCACAAAAATATTTTCGTGAGCTATTTAAGATGCCAGCGCATTAACTCGGAGAGCGAGTCTTGAAACTTTGCGAGAAGCTGTTTTGTGATGTAATACACCTTTGACAGCGCCACGAATAATTTCAGGTTGAGCGACTTTTAACGCTTCGACAGCTTCGGCCTTATTGCCTGTTGCAATTGCTTCTTCAACCTTACGAACGAAGGTACGTACACGTGAAATGCGCTCACGATTGCGTTCTGTCCGAACGATACATTGAAGAGCTCTTTTCTTTGCTGAACGAATATTTGCCATAATACTTTATCTTCTCATATTAAATTTATCTAGGTGCTTATACCTGACTTCTCGGGAATCGTCAATATATGTCTTTACCACAACTTTTCTAAAAGTAATCTAATTTTTCCTAAAACCGTTCTACGTCTCTGAAATTGCTGATTAAATTTTATCTGCTCGTGTTTAACTTTTTCATCTTGGAGATAATCACGCAATTCTCTCGCTTGAGGCTGTCCTACATAAGCACCATACTTCCTTAATAATCTTTCCCCTGCCTCAAATTTTCGCATAACAACACAGGATTGTAGGGCCTGCTGAAGAGTCAGAAAAGTTGGATGTACTTTTAAAATTTTAAGCCGAATTAAGCGCTCACTTTCATATCGACCCTCATCAAAATATTCTGTGGCTTGGCTTTGCAAGCGGATAAGTTTTTTTTGGTCATCCGACGAAAGGTCAGAAGCAGATGCAGTATTAAAGAAAGAAAATATAACAATTAGACATAAAACATTTAGGATTTTTATCATTATTTAAGTCTTTATTTTTATTGTTTTTATTGTTGTTTTACGCCCCCATATAAATAATAATTTTTCTAACTGTCAATGGAGAAAAATTATTAATTTTTAATCCTGCAAAAGATTAACTTTTCTTGAGAGCAATTTTTTTCTTAATCTCGCCAATTGCCTTGGCGGGGTTTAGGCCTTTAGGGCATGTATTGGTACAATTCATAATCGTATGGCACCGATAAAGCTTAAAGGGATCTTCTAGATCATCCAGACGCTCTTCTGTATAGGTATCGCGACTGTCTGCAATCCACCGATAAGATTGTAAAAGCGTTGCTGGTCCCAAATATTTATCGCCATTCCACCAATAAGAAGGACAACTTGTCGAACAACACATACACAAAACACATTCCCACAATCCATCCAATTTTGCCCGTTCTTCAGGGCTTTGAAGGCGCTCTTGACTACCTTCTTTAGGGAGAGGAGCCTTTAACCACGGCTCAACAGACGCCAATTGTTCATAAGCCGTTGAAAGATCAGGAACAAGATCTTTAATTACGGGCATATGGGGCAAAGGATAAATCGTTATATTATCTTTAATGTCTGCGATGGGTTTAATACATGCCAAGGTATTGATACCACCTATATTCATAGCGCAACTTCCGCACACCCCTTCTCGACAAGATCGACGAAAGGTCAACGTTGGATCTATCTTATCTTTAATATAAATCAACGCATCGAGGATCATTGTGCCACTTTGATCCAAATCAATTTCATAATAATCCAAGCGTGGATTAACTTCAGGATTTTCAGGGTCCCATCGGTAAATCGCAAAAATTTTCTTATTTTTAGCTGAGGGTAAAGCCTTATGCGTCTTTCCCGGTGTTATTTTTGAATTTTTAGGTAATCTAAAGTCAACCATCAGAAAAACTCCTTAATAGACGCGTTCTTGCAAAGGAACGACATCAACCTCATCTGTCAGCGTAAACATATGCACAGGACGATAGTCCAGCTTGATGGTGGCCTTATCATCCACCCAAGAAAACGTATGCTTAAGCCATTGCTGATCATCGCGCTTGGGGTAATCATCTCGAGCGTGACTTCCGCGGCTTTCTTGACGTGCTAACGCTGACGCCAACGACACGAGAGATTGCCCCATCATATTTTCAAGCTCAAGCGCTTCCATCAAATCAGAGTTCCAAATTAAAGAACGATCAAAAAGGGCAATATCTTGTAGGGACGCATGGATGTCTTTCATCTTAGAAAGGCCCGCTGCGAGAATATCTTCACGCCGAAATACCGAGCAATGCGCTTGCATTGTTTTTTGCATTTGTAGACGGATTTCAGACGTTTTAAGAGACCCTTTGGCATGACGAAGACGATCTAATCTGGCAAAAGAGGAGTCCCCTGCGCCTTTAGAAAGCGAGCGATGGGGCGTATTTGGTTGAATAAGAGATTGCGCTCTTAACGCCGCAGCTCTTCCAAAAAC
The DNA here is from genome assembly GCA_017307065.1 of Candidatus Paracaedimonas acanthamoebae. Classification (NCBI taxonomy): domain Bacteria; kingdom Pseudomonadati; phylum Pseudomonadota; class Alphaproteobacteria; order Holosporales; family Caedimonadaceae; genus Candidatus Paracaedimonas; species Candidatus Paracaedimonas acanthamoebae. Next base: position 100,597 of record JAFKGL010000011.1, on the reverse strand, counting down.
AACGAGATCAAGCAAAGAGTTGGTCCCTAATCGATTCGCGCCATGCACAGAGACACAAGCCCCTTCACCAATCGCCATTAATCCTGGCACAACGGCTTCGAGATCTCCACCGCGCGGACTCACGACTTCTGCATGATAATTGGTCGGCACGCCCCCCATATTATAATGGACGGTTGGTGTCACGGGAATTGGCTCTTTGGTGGTATCCACCCCCGCAAAAACCCGGGCCGTCTCTGAAATTCCCGGCAAACGCTCATGAATGGTCGTGGGATTAAGATGCTCTAGATGAAGATCGACATAATCTTTATGAGGCCCACATCCGCGGCCTTCTTGAATTTCAATGGTAATCGCCCGACTGACGACATCGCGAGAAGCTAAATCCTTAGCATGGGGTGCATATTTCTCCATAAAGCGCTCGCCCAGACTATTTGTGAGATAACCGCCTTCGCCGCGGGCTCCTTCAGAAATCAAACATCCCGCGCCATAAATCCCTGTCGGATGAAATTGAATAAACTCCATATCCTGGAGCGGTAGACCCGCGCGCAAGACCATTCCATTACCATCGCCTGTGCAGGTATGGGCCCCTGTGCAGGAAAAAAATGTTCGTCCATGTCCGCCGGTCGCTAACACAACCATATGAGCTGCGAAACGATGCAATTTCCCATCTTCAAGACTCCACGCCGTTACGCCCCGACAAACTCCGTCGTCATCCATAATGAGATCAAGCGCTAAGTATTCAATAAAGAAGCGTGTTTGATGTTTTAAGGATTGTTGATAAAGCGTGTGTAAAATGGCATGACCTGTTCGATCTGCTGCGGCGCAAGCTCGCTGAGCCATTTTTTCGCCTTTATTAATCGTGTGCCCGCCAAAAAGACGCTGATAAATTTTTCCCTGGTCTGTCCGCGAAAAAGGCACCCCATAATGTTCAAGCTCAACAACCGCGTCCATGGCATTGCGGCACATATATTCAATAGCATCTTGGTCGCCCAACCAATCAGAGCCCTTCACGGTATCATACATATGATGACGCCAATGGTCGCCATCTTCCATGTTGTTTAAGGCGGCACTAATGCCCCCTTGAGCAGAAACTGTATGACTGCGTGTTGGAAAAACCTTTGTAATACAAGCAGTTGAAAGGCCGGTCGCACTCATTCCCAAAGCCGCGCGTAAGCCAGCTCCTCCGGCCCCCACAATCACCACATCATAGTTGTGATCAATAATTTCATAGGCTTTTGTCATTGTATAATAAGAACTCCTGTGAGGCTAAAGGGGATGAAAATGGATCTTAAGGACACAAAAACAAGCCAAAATAAAGAGACTTAAGGCCACGGCCTTCAGACTATAAACAAGGCTTACGGTAAGCGTTGGACGATGGATATAATCCTCAATAACCACTTGAATCCCAAGTTGAGCATGATACAGAAGAACCCCTATCAGCAGAACGATCCCTGTCGCTGACAGAGGCGACTTCAACCACATTACAATGGCTGCATACTCACTGGGAGAATAAATCAACAACGACCCCAAAAACCAAAGACTCAAAGGAAATAAAGAGATTGCCGTCAAGCGTTGAGCTTTCCAATGATCACTTCCATGAGGATTAGAAGCCATGGTTTCCTCCTTGAAATAAAATCCAATAAAGCAAAGTTAAAACAAAAGAAGCCCCAACAACAAGCCATCCTGTGCGATATGTTGTTTTAAGATCAAAGCCATATCCAGCATCCCACATCAAATGGCGAAGGCCATTCGCGAGATGATAGAAAAAGGCATACACCATTAAAAAGAGAAAAACTTTTCCCCAAAAGGTTTGCCCCATCGCAACCAGCCAAGAAAAGCATTTAGGCTCATTGGCGACCCCATAAAGCCATAGAATAATCCCCCCCACGCCCATACATAAAAAGGCGCCGGAAAAACGGTGCATGATGGAAAGAACAGACGTCAATTGAGGTTTGTAAATTTGAAGATGCGGTGACAGCGGTCTTTTAGACGGCATCATGATAAAATCTTCCCTCCTCACTTTATAATTGAGTGATTTTGAAACAAATTTTTGCTTTGTGCAAGTTTATCAATAAATTTTGATAACTTCATAAATTTCTCGCCTTCTTTCCTGACTTATCAAGAGGATTTCATATTTCCATGAGATGATTAAAATTTTATGAAATTTTTAAGTCATTTTGACCCTAAAGTAGCAATACTCAAATAAAGTACTCACTTTATAAAATCCATCTTTCTTGACTTAATTTTTATTATCTATTATTATTTACTTTTGAAATAATTATCTTCAGCAGAAATTAATGCGAAAATTATTACTTAATATTTTAATTATTTTTAATTTATTAACTTTTCTCTCTCATGCAAGCGCGCCTCTTATTGAAGAAGATAATTCAGAAATTCCTTTAAAAAATTCTATTCTCAAAGGCTTAGATGAGACGAGATTTAAAATTTTTGGGCAATTTATTATTTCGACGCCAATATTTTTATTGGATGAAAGAGGATGGTCGGGAAATCTACCAGAACTTAAGGAAAGAACCCTTGTTGAATTTCGGGAAGAGGGACTTCTTTATCACCATAATGAAATTTTAGATTCAAATGAAATGGGGTTATGGGCTTTAAGCTCAAAAGGGGACCTGTGCATTTACTTTCCACATAAACATCCCGATATTACAGCTGTCCATCATACTTTTTTCTTCAAAAAGGAAGGGATAGGTCAAGCGATTGCCTGTGTCGGTCACATCGAAGTTCGCAACGGTAAAATCACAAGCCTCAGTAATGATAGTGGAAGATATCAACCTATAGATCTTCAGTTGCTATTAAGTGTAAAGTATCTCCATTCTAAAAATGTTTTAGACCCTCAGATTAAGGTCAAAACATACGCAGAAGAGGACAAACAACTCTCATTAGATAACGCCTTAGAAATCGCAAATTCTATAGGGTTAAATAGCTAAAAATCAAAAGATGGTTCTTTTAATGAATTTCTCTTTAAGAAAAATAGAGATCTTATCTTCCTGAAAATGTTTCACGTGAAACATTTTTACTTTCTTTTTTTTCTTCCTTTACCATCCTGGTTTTTATTTGTTTTTTTAGGGTTTTCTACCGGAGTTCTTATTCTCTTATCTTTCTGAGTCATAAATTGTACCTTAAGCTCTCCAGAGGATGCTGTAGGCCCATAAAAGCTAAGGTTACGCGCATTATCCTTTTTATTTCTTAAAATTCTTTTTCTATTTTTTAGGGTAACCCTCCATCCGCCTTGCTTACTAATAGAATGAATCTCTTGAATATAAGGGGAAAATTTTTTTCTTATGAGATAGTCGTGACATATATTCCACAAAGTCCCCATCTTTCCTTGTGGGTTATGCAGACCTCTTCCTGTGATAATTTCAACACTGTGAAGATGCTGATAAAAAGATTTTCTAATAAACTCTTCAATCCATTTATACTTAAGAGGTAAGGAAACTCTTGCATGAAGATCAAGCGACGGATGATAAGGGTTCCATCGGGGTAACATTAAATCTTTATTTTCTAAAAAAATAATCAAACCTTGATTATCTGCGATTGGAAGAGTGCTTTTAACGATACTTTTAAAAAGAGGGGCTTTCAAAAAAACTAAGGGGCTGATCTCTTGAGAAAAAGATTCGGGGACCCTAAAATCTAAAAGGGTATATTCTTTTCCATTATTTGCCAAATCATTTAGATATATATGCGTTTTCTTGGCAGAGGAAGAGACATCAATAGGAATCGAGGATTGTTTTTTTTCACAAAATTCCCGCTCAATTCTCTCAATTTTTTCTTCATATGCAATCTTTTTTTGCATTTCTTTTTTATCTTCAAACAACGTCCCTTTTGCAGAGCGGATCTTATGGTATTTTATACCCAACAAACGTGCTTTTTTAAAATGGGACCCATTCAGAACTGCATCTTTTAACTCGACTCTTGTGAGGTTGGCCCGCTGAAAATTAACTTTTGTAAGAATTGTTCCTTCAAATACGGCGTCTGTCAGATCTGCATCCGAAAAATCAGCACCCCTTAAGTTTGCCCCAGAAAAATCTGCTCTTTTGAGATCTAAACCTTTAAGATTTGCCCTTCGTAAGTTAAATCCGACAGCAGAAATTCGTTGACCAGACTCTAATTGTTCATGAAAATTTCTTAAATGCTCCCGATTAAAAGCGTATGTAAGCTTTAAGGGGATTACGAAGAAGAGAAAAAGTATATACTTCATACTTTACTGTAAAATTAAAAATCGGCTAAATCAATATTTTAAAATCAACTATTTTCAAGTAGTTAGACTATTAAGCCTTAAAGAAAGAGCTTCAGCCATATCAATTTTACGAATGGTTTCGCTTTCCCCCAAATCGGCAATTGTCCGCGCAACCCGAAGAAGGCGATGATAACTACGCGCGGAGAATCTCAATTTTTCAGCGGCCTGATTGAGTAATCCTTGGCTTTCTTCCTCTATCTGAAGAATGGCTTCCAACTCCTTTCCTGAAGCTTCTGCATTCACGCGACTTGAACTGTTGGGTATCTTCTTTAAAAACCGTTGACGCTGCCACAACCGCGCTTTTGCAACACGTTCAGCCACCGTTTCTGTCGATTCTTTTCCTGACAGTAAAGCAAGCTCTAAAGGTTTTACAGCCGGCGTAAAAACATGAAAATCGATTCGATCTAAAAGGGGTCCAGAAATCTTTGCTTGATAATCAACGGCACATTTTGGCGCCCGAGAACACGCTTTTGAGACCTCATCTAAATAACCACATCGGCATGGATTCATCGCCGCAATCAATTGAAAACGGGCGGGATACGTAATGTGGGCATTGGCCCGCGCAATCGTCACTTGTCCCGTCTCAAGAGGCTGCCGTAAAGATTCAAGCGTGCTTCGTGAAAATTCTGGGAGTTCATCCAGAAATAAAACACCGCGATGGGCGAGCGTAACTTCGCCAGGTAAAGCTTTAAACCCTCCCCCAACCAGAGCGGGCAACGAAGCCGAATGGTGGGGATCTCGATAAGGACGCTGCTTAATCAGCGTTCCTTCGGGGAGCTTCCCGGCGATACTATGAATCATCGTAACTTCAAGCGCTTCTTCCGGTTCAAGAGGTGGAAGAAGGCCTGGCAAACGAGCCGCTAACATTGATTTTCCTGCCCCAGGCGGCCCCATCAGGAGAAGATTGTGCCCTCCCGCCGCCGCAATTTCAAAGGCTCGTTTTGCTGTTTCTTGACCCTTAACATCGATGAGATCGAAAGCGTGGTGAGAATTCTCCGTCACCCCAGGCGACGGCCGAGGCAAAAGCTGAAGCCCCTTAAAATGATTGATGAGGGCCAATAAAGTTGACGGCGCTAAAATATCAATCTCCGGGGCCCAGGCTGCCTCTTTTCCACAGGGTTCAGGACAAATGAGCCCCTGTCCTTGGCTTGAGGCATGAAGAGCTGCTGGCAACACACCAGAAATAGAGGAAATCCGGCCATCAAGTGCCAATTCACCTAAGGCTACATACTGATGGACTTCCTCAAAAGGAAGTACTTCCAAAGCCACCAAAAGCCCCAATGCAATGGGTAAATCATAATGGCTGCCTTCTTTTTGGATATCCGCAGGAGAAAGATTCACGATAATGCGCTTTGGGGGCAAAGCCAGGCCCAACGAATGAAGAGCAGCCCGCACTCTTTCTCGAGATTCTGCCACCGCTTTATCGGGCAATCCTACAATGGAAAAAGATGGTATCCCTGTGGTGATCTGCACTTGAACATCAATTGCAAGAGGCTCAATTCCCTGAAAAGAAACAGTATTAATGCGCGCGACCATCTTATTTTCTATTTTTTAATTTTAGTGTCTAGATATAGAGATAATCTTAAAAATCTTGAGCTTTAACAGTCAATTATTTTCACTCCTTTGGGCTAAAAATTCTTCTTTAGAGGAAAAATAAAGGTGTCGGCTCAAGCGAAGAAAGAAGAGATAAGTGAGTCCGCACCTGATGATTATCTCACGTTACGTGGTGCAGCCCATAAAAATAAAGTTCATACCTTCAGTGGACGCCTTAAATATCAACGCGACTGTCGTATCCGCCGCCTCATTTAAAGAAGACAGCGGATCCATTTGCAAGGCGACTTTAAGCGTCATCTTTCCTCTCCTCCCATCGATCTTTTTATTGGAAAGAAGAGCCCGTGTTGGGTTCATCGAGCGTTTGAGGCGTTAACGACTCACCTGATGCTTCTACACTTGGAAAATCTTCTAAAGTCACTTGTCCTTGGGAATGAGGGGTTTTCTCTTGAATCTCCCCAGACGTCTGTGACTTAATCGTCACATAACTTGTTACTTTTCGGACTCCGCCGATATGGCGTGCATAATTAGTCACTTTATCAAGTTCTTGTTGGTTTTGGGCAATCCCCATGAGATACACCGTTCCATTCTCAGTATGCAAATTGTAATTCAATGACCGAATGTCATCATCTTTTAAAATCTTTGTCTTGAGTTGCGTTGAAATCCATGTATCGCGGGCATATTGTTGAAAAGAAGATGTTTTTCCCACAGTTGTTTCATCTACAACTTCTTTCACACCGGGCACTTGCCACGCATATCGAACCGCATCAATTTGTTGTTCAGTTGTCTCAAGTTCTCCCGTAATCAGGACACGTCCTTGTCGCACAACTACATTTGTGGCCATCACAAGCTCTGGCCTTTTATCCATCCATTTAGATTGAAGATGCGCCTTAATTTTAGCATCTGAGAAGACCCCTTTCACACCACGTTCTTCAGAGGCACTGGTCGTAACAGATGTCGCGCCCCCCATAAAAGCAACAGGGGCACATCCTGAGAGCATAAAAAGCCCCATGAGTGTTGAAGCAGAAACAAGCATCGTTTTCATATTAATCTCCGTTTTATATAATCCACATATTTTGAAGATGAGTCCATCGCCATGGAAGAACTAAGATTATATCGAAGCGAACCTGAAGACCAGTAAGTTTTGGATTTTTTGTTAAAAACCACGTGGCGGCGCGCTGAATTCTTTGTTGTTGAGTCTTTTGCAGCGATTCAAGGGCTAAGGCTTCAGTCGACCGAGCCTTAACTTCAATAATAGCCAAAATTTTACGGCGTTTTGCGATAATATCAATCTCTCCAACCGGAGTTTTATAGCGAGTTTCTAAAATCTGATACCCTTTTAGGCGTAATAAAATCCGACTTATTCTTTCGGCCCACCGCCCTTTACGTTCAGCTTGAATTTTGCGATGAACTTTGTTCGTATGTTTACAATGGGAAGAAGAGCCATTACTGTTTGTTTCACGTGAAACATTTTTGTGAAGGATGTCCTGGAATGAAACCATGCTTTAAAGCCTTTGTTATCAGTCTATTATTTGGCCTTACCTCTTGCCAAACCACCATAACTCAAAATCAAGCTGATCAACAAGTCCCTCTTTCACTTCAGGGAGAGCCTCTTGAGGCAGAAATCTCTTCTCCAACGCAACGCCGTAAAATTGGCGTTCTCCTTCCTCTTTCAGGATCTCATGCTTCTCTTGGAAAGTTCTTAAGGCAAGCGACCGAGCTTAGCTTCTTTGAGCATCCTATGGAAAATGTTGAACTTGTGTATAAAGATACAGAAGGAACTCCGCAAGGGGCCTTTAAAGCCGCGCAAGAGGGCCTTCATGAAAATATAGAAGCTTTTATTGGCCCTGTTTTTTCCTCAGAAGTGAAGGCTTTAAAGCCGTTGATTAAATCTCGTCAAGTGCCCATGCTTTCCTTTTCAAATGATATCAAAGTCGCCGAGCCAGGGATCTTTATGCTTGGTTTTTCACCACAAGCCCAAGTTCGCGAGGTTTTGGCGTATGCCGCTCAGCAAAATATCCGAAGAATCGCGGCTCTTGTCCCCAGGACAGCCTATGGAGATAGCATCAGCTATGAACTTAAAAAAGAGGGCGCAGCAAACCATATGACTCTCGTGGGATTGGTTCCTTATGAAGGACAGGGCGAAAATCTTAAAACAGAATTAAACCATCTCAAGCACATTTCCTATGACGCTCTTTTTATTCCGGTAGGAGGAATAGATTTAACAAATCTTTTCAATAACTTAGATTATTATGAATTTAATTATTCTCAGGTTCAACTTTTAGGAACCTCGTTATGGGAAAGCAAAAAAGCGCCCGCCCCCCTTTTAGGGAGCTGGTATGCCGCAGCGACCCCTGAAACGTATCAGGCATTTGAAGATCGATTTGAAAAAATCTATGGCACGGCGCCTCAACGAATGGCAAGCCTTGGGTACGATGCCATCGTCGCCTTATTTTATGCCTTTCAACAATCATCTGGCAAACGACTGAATTTTCATGATTTTATCAAAAAAGAAGGGTTTTATGGCGCCAATGGTTTCTTTTTCCTCAAAGACGATGGCACCGTTGACAGAACCTTTTTCATTTTTAAATGGACGGACCAGGGGCCAAGACCTATAGCTTCGGCCTTTTAGACAGGTTGTTTTTATACATTTTCACGGGGATAGAAGTATTTTACTATTACAATAACCATGCATAATAGAGCCGATTTATTAGGGAAGGACATTTAATGAATAATAATAAGACTGCTATGTACTACAAAATAGTACATATTTTTGCTTTATTTTTTATAGGAAGTTATTTTTCAGCCCTTCAAGCCTCAGTTGAAGGTGTAACTGAAGTTCTTTATATGCGCCCAGCAAAAAGTTCTGATCTAACTTCACTCACTGCAGATCAAATAAAAACAGCAACATTATATGTCGAAGGAGCAGAAGATAAAATTGAATTTATTTCTGAAAAAACCAAATTTAAATTTGATGGTAAAGCCGTAAGTTTCAAAGAGAAGCCTTCTGATTTTTTAGAGAAAATAAGTATATTATACCAAAGGGTTAGAGAGACTAAAGTTAATAAGAACAGTAAATTTAATCACTTATGTTTAACATTATATGCTGTTTACAAAAAGCCCGCTGTACTTGGTGCTTCTGAAACTTTTGAAATAGTTGAGTCACCTCTTTTTGCCAGAAAATCTAAAAAATATATCCTAGATGCTAACGGAAATTTAGTTATGAATCCGAATAGAAAAGTAATTTTCTACACACAAACTAGGGTACGAGATAATGATCGATGGGCCTATTTCACAACACAAGATGGATTAGCATCATGCGTCAAAAAAGATCCTCACGTTTTTCCCATATCAACAGATAGTTATGAATGTGATGGGGATGAATGCAACGTCGTTTGCAAGCAATTTTTCCATACGGATGGAGATACTGATTGCCCTCATACTACAAACGACTGCAGGCACACCGAGCCTCATGCTTTATACCATGTTGTCAAGCATAGTAAGAAGCTTTTTTCTCCGCTGTTCGATAAAGCTGGCAACGTTGATCGCATTAAAAGTATAGGCCTCAGATTTTTCTCTTACTATCAAACATGTCCAAGTTGTATAAAGCTTCTTTCAAAAGTTCAACAAATTAAAATAGCTGAAAATAAAACTTTTAAACTCAACTATATGTTTTATTTCCATCATATGTACACAAGTACTCCTGCTATTAAAATTAAGATCGACGAGCATACCGAGAAAAAGATCGAGCTATTTGACTGTTTATTTCGCGAATTTCTTGAGGATAATGTAATTTATGAAAATAATCCTGATGTGAATGAAGACCCGGATAATAAGCGTGGAGATGTTAAAGGTTATTTTAAATTAGCTGAAGAGAAGGATTTAAAAGCTTTATCGGAAGCTGATAAGAGTAAAATTGTTTCCATTTATTATATGGGACTAAAAAGGTTTAGGATTTATTTGTTAAAATAAAATATTTTAAAAACCATCCTTCTGTTGCAAAAAATTCTTCTATAAGTGTCAATTCAATTTTTACTACCTAGGTAATTTTTGCCTATGGATTAAGCATTTAAAGACCTTTTAGGATTGCCTCATCAGAAAAATGATGGGGAAAACGTCTCATGAAACTAAATGCCTTCAAATGCTTCTTATTGGTGATCACTCTCTTTACGTCGACGCTGACGTTCGGTTCCAACAATATCGGAGATGATAAAGAAAATACCCCCCCATTGAGTAATCAAGCTTATGCTTCTGGAAGCTCTGAGGACGAAAATGGCTGGCGGACTAGACATACAAAAGGTTATGAAGGATATTATAATTCCGCAGAGAGTGATGAAAATACATCCCAATATAGTTATGACGACGCTGATAACTATACTACCTCTGACTCTGATTCAACTATAGAGTATGAAGACTGGAAGGTTGAAAAACTAAACGATATGTTGTCTTTGGAGTTTGAAGCTTTTGATGACTTTACGCCAGAATCTATTCGTCCTCCTGCTATTAAAAAGTTCCTAGAAAACTATGTCGAACCTCTAAATGGTACAGATAGCTCTGGATCCCCAATGATGAAATTAGCCTCTCAGAAATTCCTTTATTAGCAGATGGAACCCGAGATCCTTCTCAACGCTTTTTTTATGAATTTGTCGGTAAAGATGTTCATACCGATCCAGCCTATAAGCCTAAAAACAAGCCTTCCACATATCAAGGAATTGTTTTTTCAAGTGGGAGTTAAGAAAAATAAGCTCAACTCTCAAGATCGTACTTTTTTAGATGAATGGAGATGCTCCTTCTCTTAATCTTCCGTTGCAGAGCTTTCTGCTTTGATGGCCTTCAGCTTGATGAGTTTGCACGCTTCTAAAATTTGAGGACGTAAATAATGCGGCACGATCTTTTCCCATTCTGGGAGGGTTAAAGCGCCTCCCATATCACTCAAAATGGTGATTACTTCGCCCTCTTTTATGATTTGTAATAAATGAGGCAATGAAACTTTTTCGTGACTCCCTTTACCTGATTTTACATCACATTGCATATTTCTAAAGTATTCTGCCAATTGTCCTCGTGTAAATTGCCAAGTGCCTTTTTCAATGGCTGTATTAACTGTCTTATTTGCATGAGAAAATTTGAAAAAATCGGAAAGCGTGCGCGGATCTCTATCTGACTCTGCAAGACGCCTTTGTCGAATGTCATAAAAGGTCAGAGGCTTATGATCTGGTTCATTGGAAGATGAAGCGCATTCAGACACAGGAAATGAGGTGTCCCTCACATCCATCTCCAAACGGTCTTTGATCGCCTGTTCATGACGGGCTCGCTTTGCCGCCTTTTCTTCCTGCCTTGAAGGATCAGCTTCACATCTTGAAGATGAAGCTACATACATCGCCCCATGCTGTTTTTCAGAACGAAGACGCTGATAAGTCTCATCTCGCTTCTGCTGTTCTGCTGCTTTTTTTTGATCTTCTTCAACCTTTTGTCGTTCTACTTGTTTTATCTGAGCCACATGCGCTTGGGTTGCGCACACCACTCTAGAAATTTTCTTATTTTGTTTTGCTTTTTCTATTCTTTCCTGCTCTGCTTCGAGTTCTAACCAGTCTGCATGATCTCCCAGAAGATTTTTTAAGCTTGCAATAAGGAAACGCGTTTCGAAACTTACCCCATCTTTTGATTCATTTTCTAATTTCCTTAAGATTTCTGCACGCTCCAATGCTTCTTGGATGCGACCTTCTCCCGTATAAGCAGAAAGTACTTTTCTAAGGACGAGAGTAAAAGTTTTACCAGGAACGGTATCTCGATAAATTTTATAAAGATAAATTTGATAAATCTCAAAAAGAGATGTTGAGGAATCTTGCGCATAATTTCGCGCTATTTCTTCAATCTTCTCAAGCGTTTCAATGATCGTCCTTCGCCAACTTGTTTCTTTACCTATAGTGGTTATTTGCTCAAGGCTTGTATGCAGAAATGGTATAGTTGTCCCAACTTTTGACGCTCCAGGAATGGATTCAAATTCTTTAATTTCAGCCCCATGAGAAAACGATAAGGTTTCTAATTTCCTAGAACTTTTTACTTTTTTTCTCGATAGATTTTTTTCAGTCTTTGAAAATTCTCCCTCCATCCCTTTGATCTTTAAATACTGAAGGGCCACTTTTTGATCTTCAGGAGAAAGCCTATCAAATGCCTGACGCAATTTTTCATTCTGTAATGATAACATCCTAATCTCTACGCATGCTAACAATCCATAAAATAAGCTGCCATTGACTTTTTCACGATAGGAAGAAAGATATTCTTGAATACTGCTCTGTGCTTTTTTTTCTAAGCCATCATAAAGAACGATAGGCGCCTCTAAAAATTTTATAAAATCCTCTAAATTATGTTTAAAATCATTTTGCGTAGCACAGCTGTTAAGAAATTCTATTTTTTCATTCTTTTCAAAGGCATATTTTTGATAAATACAGTCTATATACGCCTCGAGACTCTTTTGATGTACGTCATCCAAAATATTATCAACACCTATAGGCCCCTCAATATGTCGTAAATAAACTAAAGTAAGTTTTATTTTGTCTTCTTCTGGTATTGCATCAACACTCAAAAATCGACGCAAAAGCGCTTCACGCTTCCAAGGTGTAAAGCTTTTTTCATCTATGACTAAAGATCTCAGATTATCTAAAGTTAAATAGAGTACTTGAGAAGATGATGCAGCCGGATCATCGGATACAGAAGCATTTGATGACGTTGCTTGATGATCTTCTGATTCTTGAGAATGAATCAATATTTGAGGATCACTAGCAGTAGGCGCTAAGAGAGATGAAAATTTTTGTTTGCCCCATTCCCATAAAGAGTAAAGACCCCATGATGATACAGCTTCACTTTTGGGAGTCGCTTGTTTTGTAGTAGAGTGAAGATCTTCTTCGATAACAAGGGAGGCGGTTATGGTTTGAGCACAAATGTTATAGAATATCAAAATTGTTAAAATCTTAATATATTTCACCATTTAGGAAATCTTCCTTTAAATTAAAGTCTTTATCTTTATTATATAAGCACCCTTTATCTCATTTCAAAGGTTGAATTCTTGAAAAGTTGACGAAGCCACAAGGCGTTTACTTTTTCTTGAACTCGATTCTGTCGTAAGCGTCCAGAAAGGCTTGCATAATCCACTTTTTCAAGAGGTTGATCTTGGGTTCGACAGGATAAAACCATGCTTTCTTGCCCTGTTAAAGGGTCTCTATGGCGTTGTAAACATTGCCCACAGACGCCCTTCATCATGCATTGCATCGGTGCATTGACACTCGCAATCGCCTGACATTTTGTCTTCACGAAAGAAGCCTTCATTTGATCAATCGCGGCCATAGTTGTTGCAGAAGCCATAATAAAAAGACGATCGATCTCTCTTATTTTCTGTGTTTGCACAAGTGCTTCCAATGCTTCCACAACAGTCCTCTGAAAAAGCTGATCTTGAGGGCGCAGAGACCACGCCTCAGGGGTTTGAGAAAAGGCCCAATAAAGATAATCGGCCGCCTGTTCAACTCTTTCTTCTTGATAAATAACATCGGTTGGCTGTTCATAACCGACCACGTAATGAACTTCATTACCGGCGGCTTTCATCGCGCGGGCAATTTCTACTAATCCCGCATTTCCATGCCCCTCACCAATGAGAAGAACCTTTTCCCCTTGAGGAATTTCTGTTGGCGACCCCGTCGGCCCCATCAGGAGAATAGGATCATGTGGCTGAAGGTATTGGCTGACCAAAGAAGACGCACCGATCTCAAAAACAACAACACCAATCAAGCCTTGCTCTTTATCAACCCACGCCCCTCGGACGGCGATCCCTTCCATGAGAAGAGGATACCCTTTGTGGCGCGGCGCATTGGTTTCATAATTTTGGAGACGAAAAATTTGTCCTGGTTGAAAGTGTCGCGCTGCAGCCGGAGAATGAATAATTAATTCAATAGCTTGCTCTGTTAATCGCTTCACAGACTGAAGCGTAGACGTAAAAGCTTTCTCAACTCTCTGGATCAAGCTTGACGGATTTTCAGGCTCTAGAGAGAGCTGCTTAAGAGCCCCTGTGATCAAGGGTACCCCGTGCTTTGCGCTTGCCATGGCCTTTACCACACTTCCGGCGTAGCGCGCATCGAGATCTCCAAAAAAGCTTATTGTTCTTCCTTGCGCGTCTTTTGCGGCCATACAACTGTCTTCTGAGAGGGATTTTAAATACCCATCCTCGATTTTAAAAATGTCTGGAAACTCTTCAGCAACCTGCGTATTTGGCGTTGTTCCCGCCGCTATTAAAATTGTGCGAGCAGGCCTATTTTCGTCTATAGAGCCACGCCTTATTTTTACGCCATTTGCCTGGCCTTTTTCATCCGTCAAAATCTCTAAAAGAGAGGCATCTGGCAGGAATTTAACGCCCTCTTGCAAGGCTTTAAAAACTTCCTCATGATTCCCCCGATAACTGGGAGCCTCTGTTAAATCTTTTCGATAAAGTAGGGTTGCGCCCCCTAATTTTTCAAGGATGTCCGGTAATTTTTCTTTAGAGTGAGCGAATAAGTCTGCATGACTCAAGAATTCTTGAGCAATTGCATGATCTTCTTCTGACCACCCAGCTGTGACTTTCTTCTCCCCCAATTTTTCAACCAACGCCCGATACCGTTTTGCGAATTTTTCAACTTGCAGTGGATAATAGGCGAGAGCTTCCGTCGCCGCATCTATAGCCGTGAGACCGCCTCCAATGACGACGATCGGCAGCCGAATCGTTAAAGAGGATAAAGTCGTTTCACGGCTTGCGCCCATCAATTGTAAGGCCATCAGGAAGTCTTGAGCTAAACGAACCCCCGGGACCATGCTATTTTTAAGAGGTAACCACCGGGGACTTCCGGCGCCACAACAAAGGGCAATATGATGAAATCCGAGCTCCCAACTTGTCTCAATAGTAATTTGACTTCCAAGCCTGACCCCCCCAAACAGACGGAAATGGGCCTGTCTCTCCAGCAAAATTCGAATCAACAAAAGATAATTTTTCTGCCATCGCACGGTAATTCCATATTCAGCCACCCCACCAAATCCCGCGATAAGACGCCGATCAAGATCATCAAAATGAGCTTTTATCTCATAAATAGGCTCATGATAAACGGACGGCAGAGGCTCAATTTTAAGCCCATCAATACCCACGACGGTATGGCCTTCTCTTAAGAGATAATGGGCCGCTGTGAAGCCTGCTGGCCCCATCCCAACGACAAGAGCATTGCGGCCTGTAGGAGCTTCAGGAAAAGGCTTTTTAAGATTTAAAGGATTCCATTGTACTAAAAGCGCATAAATCTCAAATCCCCATGGAAGCGAGAGAATTTCATCCAAAATCTGAGTTTCTATCGATGGGACGTCCACCGGTGTTTGTTTTTGGAAAATGCACGCCTTGGCACAGTCATTACAAATTCGATGCCCTGTGGCGGCGACCAATGGATTATCCACGAGAATAATTGCAAAAGCTGCGAGGCTTAGGCCTTTTGCTTTTAAATCATTCATTTCCGAAATTTTTTGCTGAAGAGGGCACCCTGCAAGCTTATTATCGAGAGGATTGATTTGAAGGTGAGAACTCCCTTTTTCATAAAGCCCTTTTGCGCAAGAATCCTTGCCTTGGGGATGGCATTTAATACAGTAGGTTGCTTGATCAAGCGCATGCTCTCGAAAAACACCCGCATCCGTAAGATCAAATCCTTTTCGCTCTCGTCGTTGGTCACGCTCAAGGGTGAGACCGTTGTCCTCCTCAACAACAGTGATCAAACGAGAGAAGTCCCAAGGTGCAGGAAGTTTAAAAAGAAGGCCTTTTTGATGCTTTTTCTGGCCTTCTGGGTGGGTAAGAGCCCATTCGGCATAGTGACGTGCCTGATCAAGATTTTCAGAGTTCAGGGACTCGTTGTCGAGCCATTTTAAAATCTGATGCGCAAAATGAAGCTCTTGGGTCACCAAATCTTCGTTACTTTGAAATTCTTTTAAAAGAGGAGGAGATGAGGCCTGCTCAGCCGTCCTCTTTTTTTGAAGAGAGACCCGCCGCAAGATGAACTGTTTTTTACACTGCCATAATGGTCCTAAAAGCGCATGCTGTTCTCGAAGTGCCTCAATCTCGTCTTCAATTCCAAATAAAGCCGCAAGATAATCCTCAAGAAAACACGCTACTTTCAGAAGCAGAAAGCTTTCTTCTTTTATCGTTAAGGCTTCTGGCCTTAAGCGGGCTTGCTGATACTCGGCACTCAACAACGCATCTTGCTGAGTTAGAAAATGGATAAAAGAAGCCTCAACCTTTTTAAGACCTTCTATCGTCTTAAGATCTTCAAAAGAAACGCCATTTTTAAGGGAAAATTTTTTCATTCACCTACGAAGAAGTCCAAAAAATTAATTGGGGTTAGCTACCATTCGTCCTAAAGGTTTCCCTCCCAGCAAATGAACATGAAAGTGAGGGATTTCTTGTCCCCCATAAAGCCCGTGATTTGTAATCATACGATAGCCATACTCTTTCAACCCTAACAAATCAATGACATTTAGAATGGCTTCTGAAAAGCCTTTCATCTGGTCAGGGGTAGCCTTTTGATAAAATTCGTATACATTTTGATACGCGGCTTTTGGAATCACAATGGCATGGATAGGGGCTTTAGGATACGCATCATGAAAGGCAAGAGCTTCATTATTCTCAAAGATCTTTCGGCAAGGGATTTCGCCTCTTAAAATTCTTGCAAAGATGTTTTCTTCATCGTATGACATTTTTACCTCCAAAGAAGATGGCCTGGTTGAAAATCCAAGGTATTTTGGAAATACTTTAGGGGTAAAAGTCAAGGAGACTTTAAAATGACACAAGAACAATCAACTTCATGGCATGGTACCACCATCCTCAGCATCCGAAAAGGAAACGAGGTTGTCATCGCTGGCGATGGTCAGGTGACAATGGGTGCGATTACCATTAAATCCCAAGCCCGAAAAGTCAGAAGACTCGGCAATGGCCAAGTCATTGCAGGTTTTGCGGGCGCCACAGCCGATGCTTTCACGCTCTTTGAGCGGTTGGAAGCTAAACTTGAACAATACCCTTCACAATTGACGCGAGCCTGCGTTGAGCTTGCAAAAGATTGGCGAACAGACAAATATTTACGACGTCTTGAGGCCATGTTGATTGTGGCGGATACAAATACGTCTCTCACCTTAACAGGAAATGGAGACGTTTTAGAGCCTGAAGATGGCGTCATTGGCATTGGTTCTGGCGGAGCTTATGCTCTTGCGGCCGCGCGGGCGCTTATTGACGTTGATCATCTCCCTGCGGAAGAAATTGCCCGAAAAGCCATGAAAATTGCGGGTGATCTTTGCATTTATACGAATCACAATATTACAGTAGAAAAGTTAGCCCTATGAAATCTTTTACCCCTCGTGAAATTGTCTCAGAATTAGATCGCTTTATCGTCGGTCAAAAAGAAGCAAAACGTGCGGTTGCTCTTGCGCTGCGCAACCGGTGGCGTCGTCTTCAAGTCAGTGAAGATCTGCGAGAAGAAATTCTGCCTAAAAATATCTTGATGATTGGCCCGACAGGCGTCGGTAAAACAGAAATTGCGCGCCGACTGGCTAAACTTGCCGATGCCCCCTTTTTAAAAGTGGAAGCAACCAAATTCACGGAAGTTGGGTATGTGGGCCGCGATGTCGAACAAATTGTACGGGATCTCATTGAAATTGCGATTCATACGCAAAAAGATCGCCATAGAAAAGAAGTTCAAGCAAAAGCGGAAGTCAATGCCGAAGAACGGATTTTGCAAGTGTTGGTCGGCGAAAATGCCTCAGAAGAGACCCAAGAAAAATTCCGTCGCATGTTGCACGATGGCAAACTTAATGAGCGCGAAATTGAAATTGAAGTCTCAGATACCGCGGGCCTTCAAATGCCCACGGTTGATGTTCCAGGAATGCCAGGCGCTCAAATGGGGATGCTCAACCTCGGAGACATGTTCGGAAAAGCCTTTGGAAATAAGACAAAAACTCGAAAAATGTTAGTGCCTGAGGCCCTTGACCTTTTAATTGTTGAAGAAAGCGATAAACTTATTGATCTTGAAAAAACAGTTCAAGAAGCCATCACCGCAGTAGAGCAAAACGGAATTGTTTTCCTGGATGAAATTGATAAAATTTGTGCGCGGTCAGACCGCCAGGGAGGAGATGTCAGTCGAGAAGGGGTGCAACGCGATCTTTTGCCGTTGATTGAAGGAACGTCTGTGGCAACCAAGCACGGAACCGTTAAAACAGATCACATTCTTTTCATTGCTTCCGGGGCTTTTCATCTTTCAAAACCGTCAGATTTATTGCCAGAACTTCAAGGACGTCTTCCAATTCGTGTGGAATTAAATGCCCTCAAAAAAGAAGATTTTGTTCGAATCTTGACAGAACCAGAATCCAGCCTCATTAAGCAATATGAAGCACTGCTGGCGACAGAAGGTGTGATTTTAGGCTTCCAAGCGAATGCTATCCAAGAAATTGCCGCTCTGGCTGCTGAAGTTAATCAAAATGTTGAGAACATTGGAGCACGTCGTCTTCATACGATTCTTGAGAAACTTCTGGAAGAAATTAGCTTTACGGCCAGCGATCGAGCCGGAGAGACGATTGATATTACACCTCAATATGTTCGAGAAACTGTTCAAGCGCTAGCCAAGAACACCGATCTTTCAAAATTCATTTTATAAAATAATCTGTATTTCACTAGGCATGTTGGTTAAAACCCAACGTGCCTGTTTCTTTAAATGCCTTATGTTCTCTAGAAAATAATGCATCATCTCTTAAAATGTTTCACGTGAAACATTTTTAAACAAGTTATTGATTTTAAGCAAAAAAAATAGATTATTATTTTTAGATTCTATGATTTTTCTTCATATCCCTGATCTCAAAAAGATATAAAGCGCCCCTTCACCGCCATGCTCAGGGGAAGCTTTTGACCAAGAACCGACTAAAGATTTTAAAGGAGGTTCTTGAAGCCATAAAGGAACAGCTTCTTTAAGCGTCATTCGAAAATTTTCCCCGTCATCAAATGACCGAGAACCTCTTCCTTTTCCGGTAATCACAAGAACGGTTCGTAAGCCTTGTTGAGAAGCTTTCCATAAAAAAACAGACAATTCACGATGGGCTTCTTTTAATGTCAGGCCATGTAAATCAAATCTTCGCTCAACAGTTGCATTTCGGATTTTTTTGCGAGAGAGAGCTTGAGAATGTGACGAGATCAAAAATGTTTCACGTGAAACATTTTCAAAAGAAACGTTATTTAAAAAGGACTTAAGAGGATTCGGCGATCGACGTTGACGCTTTTGAGGTTTCTTTTCAACCTTCGTCGGAAAAGAAAGAGCTTTGACATCTCGTAAATAAAGCTTCCAAGGATCTTGAGGCCCCTCCGTCATCTATTGAAGCCTTTAAATTCCACTGTTTTTGGGATCAGAAAATAAAGCTCACCAGTCGATTTCATATCACCAGCGAGGCTTCCGGCTTGATCGCCGGTTCCCCAATAAAAATCTCCCCGAATAGGACCTTTAATCGCGCCACCCACGTCTTGAGCGACCATAAACCGCTGCAAAGGCCGTTCAGAAACACAAGGTGATTCTGCCGATAGCCACAGTGGCATCCCAAGAGCAATCACGCGCGGATCCACCGCCAAACTTCTTTTAGGTGTCAAGACAGCGCCTTGTCGCCCAAGAGGTCCTTCTTTAGCTCCTAAATTCTTAAAAAAGACAAAGGAGTCATTCTGATTCAAAATATCATCTATTTTTTTGGGATTCTCCTGGAGCCACGCCTTTAATCCTTTCATGGTTGCATTTTCAGGCGTCAAAAATCCTTGAGCCACCATATATTTTCCAATGGAGGTATACGGATATCCATTCGTTCCATCATAGCCCACTCTTATCCAATGATCTTCAAATTCAAGTTTTCCAGATCCTTGAATATGCATAAAATAAAGGTCAATTTTATTTGCGACCCAAGCAATTTCGAGATGATGTCCTTCCAAACATCCAGAGGATAATTCTCGTCGTGAATAATAAGGCCTTAAGGTCTTTTCTTGAAGAGTGCCCGCAATACGATATCCCGCTAACGCCGAATGAAATTGACCTAAATCTTCAATGACGACAAGATTTTGAGGACGCCCGTAAACTGGATAAGGAAAATCAGCAGATGGTACCATCGATGCCTTTATAGAAGGCTCAAAGTAGCCTGTAAACAACCCTGTCGAATCCCCATCATAAGAAAGATGATAAGCTTTAAAGTGTGACGTTAAAAATTCTCGGAACTCGGTTTCTTTTACAGGATTCCTTAAAACTTCCTCCCATTCTGTTCGGGTCCCTGCCACCCCCAAAGAGGTCTCAGGAGAAAGGCTTTTTAGAACAGCCGCAGACCGATTCCAAGCTAAACATGCCTCGTCAAGCGTATCTGTTGAAAAGCCAGGAAGATTGGTGATTTCAACATTTTGAAACGAGAATTTTTGAAAGGTGATCGGGGCAATAGGAGCCGTCATTATTGTTCGACCTTTATCAAAGTCCACTGAAAATCTTTAGAACGAAGATCTCGTGAAAAAGTCCAGATATCAATGATTTGCTCACTTTGTTTCGCCGTACCTTCAATAATTTCGCCAGCCTCATTTCGGATCACATGCGTTTGCTCAGATATAAAGCGCACCGTCATCATCGCTTCCGTTTCCTGTAATCGCATATCCGTAATTTGAGAAGATTCAATTTTTGCTATAGTTGTCTCAAGACTTTCCCTTTTTTGCTGCCTTTCTTTAACTGCTACTTCAAAATCCTTATAAACTTCCGATGATAATAACGATTTCAAACTTTTTAAATCTTCTTTTGCATAGGCCAGCACAATCATTTCAAACGCGCGTGTTGCCCCTGCCAAAAAGCGACTCAGAGAAAATCGTGAATCTACGGATAGCATTTGGGCATAAATTTTACGAAGCCCCGGACCAATAAGCTCTTCTTCCGAAGAAGAAAAAGTAGTTTCTTGTTTTTCACTCGGATTTAAAGGATCTCGAAAAGTTTCTCGGCGACCTTCCGAGGGATCAAATCCTGTTCGTTGGCCTAAAACCGAAATTAATTTAAAAATAATCATCGCTGCCCCAAACGCGAGCACCAAAATCTCAATCAAGGTTCCCATTTATTTCTCCTTCAAAACGTTCTTTTTATCCTTATATTGTCATACTCTGGGAAACCATGATAGAGTCCCAACACCTAAAAAAGATTTAAGGAGATCATAATGGCCCAAAATGAAACTCAAAAGCCAAAAAAAATAAATGGCACCCCAGAAATGGAACCTAGTGCCAACATTCCGGCAATGCCTCTCATCGTTAATGCCCAATATGTCAAAGATATTTCTTTTGAAAATCCGTCTCCTTTAGAAAGCTTGAGCGAAAATGACGAGCATGCGCCCGAAATTGAACTCAATATCGATATCCAAGCTCAACCCGTGAGTGAACATGTGTATGAAGTGACGCTTCATTTAACCGCAAAAGCTCAAAAAAATAACCATCTGATGTTTTTAGCCGAACTTCAATATGCCGGAGTGTTCACTTTAGCCAGTAATCTTCCCCAAGAAGCTGTTCATCCCATTCTCATGATTGAATGTCCTCGATTACTTTTCCCGTATGCCAGAAGTGTTCTTTCGACGCTCACGCGAGAAGGCGGATTCCCAGCCCTTATGTTAAGCCCTATCGATTTCCTTGAGCTTTACCGGAATCAGTATGGTTCCCAAGAGAACGCCACGCAGGATTCTTAAGCTTATCTAAAAAGACTTCATGAAGCTGGAGATCTGCTTCATGAACTTCAAAAGGACGCGCAGGATAGAACTTCTTTTCGGCTGCTGTAAGGCTTGAATTCGTTATTTTTGTGGCCAAATTAAGGGTGGGTTGGCGCCCCCCTTTAAGCTCCAAATAAACTTCAGCAAGAAGCTCTGCGTCTAAAAGGGCACCATGTTTAATACGATTAGAATTGTCGATCTCAAACCGTCGACATAAAGCGTCCAGACTCGCAGGAGATCCTGGAAATAAACTTTTGGCTAATGCAAGCGTATCAATCGCTCTTTCAGAAGGAAGAACAACAGAATTAAGGCGCCCCAGTTCCGCGTTCAAAAATTTCATATCAAATCGAGCATTGTGAATAACTAAAGGGCTGTCTCCAATAAATTCCAGAAATTGTAAGTGAATATCTTCAAAGAGGGGATGATCTTTCAAAAAACTATACGAAAGACCGTGAACATTAAAGGCTTCTTGAGGCACCTCTCGCTCGGGATTAATATATTTGTGAAAGACTGCCCCTGTCGGTACAAAATTGATAAGCTCTATACACCCAATTTCAACCAGCCGATGACCATCCGATGGCTCAAATCCCGTTGTTTCCGTATCCAGGACAATTTCACGCATGACTTGAACAAACCTTCTTGAGATGCCTTAAAAGATCTTTAAAGATATGAACGCGTGCTTGCGAAGTATCAAGTGTAAAATCTGCGCAATTGATTTTCTCTTCTTGAGGGAGTTGTCGCCTTAACATTTTTAAGAGTTTTTCTTCCGTCATGCCGAGGCGCCTGAGCACGCGCTCTCTTTGCAGAGCCTCCGACGTATGAACGACAAGAGTAAAATCACACACCTCATCTAATCCCACCTCAAAAAGCAAGGGGACTTCAAGAACCAAGAGGGGTATTTTTTCTTTTTTTGCGACCTCAATGGCATCTAATAATCGTTGCTTCACAAGAGGATGGACGGTTTCTTCAAGAAAAGGCAGAAAAGACGGATCGTTAACAACAAGCTGCGCCAGAGCATAACGATCCACTTTTCCTTCATTGATCAGAGAGTCTTGATACGCTCCCACCTTTTCGATCAAGATCGGAGACGTCTCATAAAGCTGATGAACGATTTTATCCGCATCGACGACTGGTATTTTTAAGGATCGAAACATTTTGGCAACTGTTGATTTTCCGGTACCAATCGACCCGGTGAGCCCTAAGACCTGAGGTAATTCCATCACTGTCCCTTGTCTGAAAACTTGTGGATAACTCAATAATAGTCATCCCGAAAAAAGAAAACAATCATCTCTTCCCCAAAAATGATTCACAAGCGAACTATCTTGTTCTCTTGTTATCCACAAGTGAATAAGCTGTGAATAAGGGAAGAATAAGACAGGGATAAAAATAAAAAATATAATCATTTGCTTCTTAAATCACTTCCCTATACAAAAACATGAAGGGTTGTGAACAACTGTTATCCCCATGACAACATCAACAACTATCATTTATTAATAAATTATTAATATTGTAATATGACACTCTTAAAACTATTCGATGAAAAAAAGAATTCTCAGCCCCTTTGTTGGATTATGCGACAAGCGGGTCGTTATCTTCCAGAATATCGAGCTCTTAGAGCCAATGCTCGATCTTTTCTAGATTTATGCTTAACACCGTCAGCAGCCGCCGAAATCACCTTACAACCGTTAAAGCGCTTTGACCTTGATGCCGCGATCATTTTTTCAGATATCTTGATTGTTCCTTACGCTTTAGGGCTCAATTTGACGTTTATAGAGGGGCAGGGGCCTCATCTTGATCGTATTGAAGCCACGACCTCACTTTCTCGATTAACCCTTCGTGAAGACCGTTTTGGCCCTACGTGTGAGGCGATAAGTCTGGTCAGGGCAGCCCTCTCTCCCTCGGTGAATTTAATTGGGTTTGCTGGCGCTCCGTGGACAGTTGCGTGCTACATGTTAGAAGGGCAGTCTTCGAAAAGCTTTGATCGTGCAAAAGCTTTTGCTTTTCGTCATCCTCAAGCCTTTCAGGATTTGCTCAAAATTATTACAGAAGCGACGATTGTTTACTTGATTCGACAAGTTGAAGCAGGCGCTCAGGTTTTGCAACTCTTTGAATCTTGGGGCGAAGCTGTACCTGATCGATTGGTGAATCAAGCCATTTATCAGCCCACACAAGCCATTGTTAAAGCTTTAAAAACCGCCTTTCCTCATGTTCCTATCATCGGTTTTCCACGGGGATTAGGGGAAAAAACGAAAGAATACCAAGAAAAAACAAACGTGGATGGGGTTGGCCTTGATTCCAGAATTTCTTTAGAGTGGGTGAAGAAAAACTTTACGCA
Organism: Candidatus Paracaedimonas acanthamoebae; assembly: GCA_017307065.1. Lineage (NCBI taxonomy): Bacteria > Pseudomonadati > Pseudomonadota > Alphaproteobacteria > Holosporales > Caedimonadaceae > Candidatus Paracaedimonas > Candidatus Paracaedimonas acanthamoebae. The sequence continues at coordinate 76,676 of JAFKGL010000011.1, read as the reverse complement.
CGAGGTGGTTTTACAAGGCGGAATCGATCCTCAAGTCTTGGTGGCAGGGGGGGATATTTTACGACAAGAAGTCGAAAGATATCGCACTTTACAAGCTCAAGGTCCTTATATTTTTAATCTAGGCCATGGTATTGTTCCGGAAACACCGATTGATCATGTGGCTGATTTTATTCACCTTGTTAAAGAGGCCTAAAAAAAATGAACCGAAAGGCCGTTATCCTGTTTAATTTAGGGGGGCCTGATGAGTTGAAGGCCGTTCAGCCTTTTTTGTTTAATCTTTTTAATGATCGGGCAATTTTACCTGTTTTTCAGCCATTCCGAAGCCTTTTGGCGTTTTTAATTGCAAAACGGCGCACGAAAGAGGCCCAAGAAATCTATGCTCAAATTGGGGGGAGATCGCCCCTTTTGCCGAATACGCAACAACAAGCAAAGGTTCTGGAAGCCTCTCTGGGAGAGGGATGGCGTGTTTTTATTGCGATGCGGTATTGGCATCCTTTGATCGATGAGGCCGTAAAAGCGGTGAAAGCTTATGACCCCTCAGAAATTATTCTCGTGCCGTTATATCCTCAATTTTCGACAACGACGACAGCATCTTCGCTGAAGGCTTGGACGGAAGAGACGAAGAAAGAAGGCCTTGAAATTGCGACAAAAACGATTTGTTGTTACCCCCAGAATGAAGGGTTCATAGCCGCAAATTGTGACCTTATTCATGAAGTTGTTAAGGGTGAAAAAAGGCCTTACCGAGTGCTTTTTTCGGCCCATGGGCTACCGCAAAAAGTCATCGACCAGGGGGACCCTTATCAACATCATGTTGAGCTTTCAGCCCAAACGATCGCGCAACGTCTTGAGATTAAAGATTTTGTAGTGTGTTATCAGTCTAAAGTCGGCCCTCTTAAATGGTTAACCCCGTCCCTTGAGACTGAAATTAAACGTGCCGCTCAAGATCGTGTTGGTGTTATTGTCGTTCCGATCTCGTTTGTTTCTGAGCATTCTGAAACGCTCGTTGAGTTGGATCTTCAATATCAAGCAGTTGCACAGCGTGAAAACGTTCCTTTTTATGTCCGGATTCCCACGGTCAGTACTCATCCTGCTTTTATAAATAGCTTAGCACAGATGATAAAATCTTCTCAAGCTGGGCTTGCGTCCGGGAATGTTGATTTTCAATGTGGCCCTCAATTTACTACCTGTATGTGTCGGAGATCGTCATGAGTGATTTTTTAGCAGAGCATTATCTTTTTCTTAAAAGCCTTCATATTGTGTTTGTTATCAGTTGGATGGCAGCTCTTTTTTATCAGCCTCGTCTGTATGTTTATCATGCAACAGCGACGCCAGGGTCCGAACTTGATACGACATTATGTGTGATGGAAAAAAGACTCGCGCGCATCATTATGACGCCCGCCATGATCTTAACCTTTGTGACGGGAATTTCCCTTTTAATGGTGCCCGGAATTTTAGTAAGTCCTTTGGGGTGGATTCATGCTAAATTGTTTTTAGTGTTTCTTTTAGCCGGGTATCATGGGATTCTGATTCGCTGGATGAAACTTTTTCAGGCCTCAAAAAACCAGCATTCTCAACGCTTTTATCGCCTTATTAATGAAATAGCCCCTATTTTGATGATTTTTGTTGTCTTTCTTGTTGTCATGAAGCCTTTTTGAGAGTATAGCTAGTGACGGATCAAGATTCTTCAGGTCCAAAATCCCTTATAAAATGGTACGTATTAATTCATTCAATGAGAGTATAATAATTTATGAACATCCAAGAGCTTAAGCTTAAGTTGCCTTCTGATCTGTTGGCAATCGCAGAAGAACACGAAATCGAAAACGCAAGTTCTCTAAAAAAACAAGACCTTATTTTTGCCATCTTAAAGCAACTCGCCAGTAAAGATATCCCCATCTATGGTGGTGGTGTTCTTGAAATTCTTCAAGATGGGTATGGTTTCTTACGCTCTCCTCAAATGAATTTTTTGCCCGGCCCTGATGATCTTTATGTATCCCCCAGCCAAATTCGTCGTTTTGGATTGCGGACAGGCGATGTTCTTGATGGACAAATTCGGGCTCCGAAAGAAGGTGAGCGCTATTTTGCTCTCTTAAAGTTAAACACAATTAACTTTGAAGATCCTGAGCAAGCAAAACATCGAATTAACTTTGATAACTTAACGCCTCTTTACCCCAATCAACGCCTTAAAATGGAAATTGATAATCCTGAAAATGGTGATTTAACGACTCGGGTTGTGGATTTAGTTTCTCCTCTTGGAAAAGGGCAGCGTGCGTTGATTACAGCGCCGCCCCGAACAGGTAAAACTGTGATGTTGCAACAAATTGCGAATGCTATTTCCATCAATCATCCTGAAGTGTATTTGATTGTTTTGCTCATTGATGAGCGTCCTGAAGAAGTCACAGATATGGCTCGTTCTGTTAAAGGCGAAGTTTTAAGTTCCACCTTTGATGAGCCTGCAAGCCGACATGTTCAAGTGGCTGAAATGGTTATTGAAAAAGCCAAGAGGCTTGTGGAAGGAAAACGAGACGTCGTTATTCTTTTGGATTCTATCACTCGTCTTGCGCGCGCTTATAACACAATCGTTCCGTCTTCTGGAAAGGTTCTTACAGGCGGTGTGGATGCGAATGCGCTTCAACGTCCTAAGCGTTTCTTTGGAGCGGCTCGTAACATTGAAGAAGGGGGATCCCTTACAATTATCGCCACGGCTTTGGTCGAAACAGGCTCGAGAATGGATGAAGTTATTTTCGAAGAATTCAAAGGCACGGGTAACGCAGAAATTATTCTTGATCGTAAACTTTCAGATAAAAGAATCTTCCCAGCAATTGATATTACCCGTTCAGGCACCCGAAAAGAAGAATTGTTGGTTGATAGGGGCGAGCTTTCTAAAGTATGGGTTCTTCGCCGTATTTTGGCACCGATGGGTCCCAATGACGCGATGGAATTCATGCATGATAAATTAAAAGCCACAAAAAATAATCAAGATTTCTTCACGTCAATGAATTCATAAGTATATGAATTTTAAGGATTTTTTAACATCTCAGGGCAAAAATGTTTCACGTGAAACATTTTTAGCCTTGGGAATTTATCACGAAGAACTTATCAAGTGGCAAAAGGCGATTAACCTCATTTCCAATTCAACGGTGGAAGAAATTGAGGATCGTCATTTTTTAGATAGCGCTCAGCTGCTTAAGTTTATTCCACCTTCGGCTCAAACGATTGTGGATGTGGGAAGTGGGGCCGGATTTCCTGGGCTTGTTCTCTCTCTTCTTCAAGAGCTTCCCGTGAGTTTGGTCGAGTCTGATCATCGGAAAGCGACTTTTTTAAATCAGGTCATCTTAAAGACGAAATCAACGGCACAAGTCATCTGTGATCGTGTTGAATCACTTAATGGCTTAAAAGGCGATGTTATTACGGCGCGAGGATTTGCTCCCTTGAGGCGTCTTTTTGAATTGACCGTTCCTTTATCCTCTTCTTCAACGACCTTTTTATTGCTTAAAGGAAAAAGTTATTTAGAAGAAATTACAGAAGCTCAAAAAGACTGGGATTTTAATATCATGGTTCATTCAAGTATTACAGATTGCCAAGGAAAGATTTTAGAGGTAAAAGAAGTAAGCAAGAAAGTAAAATGAGGACGAAATGACAGTCATTGCGATTGCAAATCAAAAAGGTGGGGTTGGCAAAACAACGACGGCAATTAATCTTGCGACGGCCCTCGCGGCAAGCCTTAAAAAAGTCTTAATGATCGACCTTGATCCTCAAGGAAATGCTTCCACAGGCATGGGGCTCTATGGAAGAGAAAGAAAAGCTGGAAGCTATGAAGTTCTTTTAGGTATTGAAAAAGCCTCAGACTGCATCATTAAAACACGCATCCCTTATCTATCGATTCTCCCCGCTTCTCCTCATCTTTCCGGCGCCGAAGTTGAACTTGTCTCTCTTCCACAAAGAGAATTTAAATTAAAACAAGCCTTAGAAGAAGTTGAAGAAGAATACGATTATATTTTAATTGATTGCCCTCCTTCTTTGGGCTTTTTAACCCTTAATGCATTAACTTCTGCAACCTATATTTTGGTTCCTTTACAATGTGAATTCTATGCTCTTGAAGGATTAAGCCAACTTATGAATACGGTTCGTCGTGTCCAAGGGCGACTTAATTCTCAGCTTTCTTTGTTGGGAATTGCCCTTACGATGTATGATAAACGAAATGTTCTTTCTGAGCAGGTTGCCGAAGATGTACGGACTCATTTCAAAGAGCTTGTTTTTAAAAATCCGATTCCTCGCAACGTCAAGATTTCAGAGGCGCCTTCTCATGGGACGCCGGTTTTGCTTTACGATGTCAGAAGTTCGGGTTCTCTTGCTTACATGAAGCTTGCCAGTGAGGTTTTGCAACAAACTCAGGAAAGAAAATATGTCGAATTCGCCAATTAATCGCTCATTGGGACGAGGATTAGATGCTCTTTTAGGGCCCGATCCGGCATTTATATCTCAAGAAGGGACTCATATTCAAAAGATTTCTCTTTTTGAAATCTGTCCTGGAAAATATCAACCGCGTGAACATTTTGATCAAGAACCTTTTGACACTTTGGTCGAATCGATCCGTGAAAAAGGCGTGATTCAACCGATCTTAATTCGTCCTCTCCAAAATGGAATGTCAAATTATGAAATTGTGGCAGGAGAACGTCGCTGGCGCGCGGCAAAGCAAGCAGGCCTTCAGGAAATTCCTGCGCTTGTAAAGCAGCTTAATGATCGTGAAGCCCTTGAGCTTGCGTTGATTGAAAATATTCAACGCCATGATTTAAGTATTTTAGAAGAAGCCCAAGGCTATAAGAGACTTATGGAAGAATTTGATTACACACAAGAAGATTTAGCAAAATCTTTGAGCAAAAGTCGAAGCCATATCGCCAATACCTTAAGGCTTTTAAATCTACCCGACAATCTTCGAGACTATATTCGTTTAGGAAAATTGACAGCAGGTCATGCGCGTGCACTATTGGGCGCCAAAAACCCTTCTCTTCTTGGGGAAAAAGTTGTTAAACAAGGCTTAAATGTTCGTCAAACAGAGCAATTAATCCAAAAACAAAATAACCCGTCTACACCAAAGGCTCAAAAACCTTCTGCGTTTATAGATCGAGCCTATAGCGTAGATGATAAAGCCATGCTCGAAAATGAGCTCAAAGGGGCTTTAAATCTAGCGGTTGCCCTTGAATTAAAAGGGGATGGCGGACATCTTAATATTCATTTTAGTAACCTGGAAGAACTTGATTATCTTGTTTCAAGGCTTTTAGCGGGCAACCACTGAAGTAATTTCTGTAAAAGATAATTGTCAGGTAAATCAGCTTGCCACTTTAAGGTGGTCTCAAGAGTTAAGAGAAGAGATAACAACGTGGAAACTTGAAGAGGCGTTAAAGGAGGGCGCGCCTGATAAGGTCCATTCCCAGGGCCTTTTAAGCTGCGAAAAGCTTCTGCTTGAAGAAAGCGGATCAGAGCGATATCTTGAAAGTCATCTTTCTTTAAAATATTCCATAATTGAGTAAATGCAGCCACATCCCCTTTAAAGAAGGCATCTTTCATTTTAAAAAGATCACCTTCTTCTTTTGACACAAACAGGGATTTAAAGTCAGTGTCTGAGAAATTAGAAGAATCTTCCGGATAAAATAACGCGGCTTTTTGGAGTTGGCTTTCAAATGTTATAGGGTTCGTCATCAAGTTTTCAAACAAGATCTTTTTGGCTTCTTGAGGAAAATTTAGAGACATTTCTTGGCAAAAATCATGAATGACTTTAGTAATTTCTGCCTCTTCAGTTGTATAAGAAGGAATTGCGGCAACAGACGGATGTTTGAGCGCAAAATCCACCAACTTTGATTTCGAGGTCAATTGAGGAGAGGCAAAAATATAATAATTCTGATCTTGGGTAAGACCTTTTTCAATCTCTTTTAACAGACGATCGCTCGCACGGCGATAGAGATAGACAATAGACGACGGTTCAGCCTCAAATAAGCTTAAGGAAGGAGCCTCAGGAAGAATAAATTCTTCTAAAGGATGAACTTGAAGCGAAGGAATTGTTTTTTTTAGCTGATTCAGGAGGACTTTTTCACGAAAATAAACAAGATTTTCATTATTGCCATAAATTAAAAAGCATTTGCACTGCGGGGGCCTTTTCGCCAAAAATTGAGAAAATGAAGAAATTTTCATAAAACGTCCTTTTTTAAGCCGCTTGAGGGAGAGATAAATCTCTCCAAATTTCGGTGAGGGCTTCAACTAACTCATCACTCATCGCGGGCGTATGGAGAGCTGAGGGCGTCAAGCGCAGCCGTTCTGTTCCTACTGGCACTGTGGGATAATTGATCGGTTGGACATAGATCTTATAGTCGTTTAGAAGGCGATCTGTAACTTCTTTACATCTTTGGGCATCGCCCACAATAAGGGGAACAATGTGGCTCTCATTTCGTAAATAAGGGAGGCCACATTCTTCGAGTTTTTTCTTTAAATAAGTCGCATTTAATTGATGTTGATTCCGAAGATGAGGACTATTTTTAAGGATATTAATACTCACCAAGGCACCAGCCACAATGGCTGGAGGCAATGAGGTCGTAAAAATAAAACCAGGTGAAAAACTTCTTATAAAATCAATGAGTTCTTTTGTTCCTGTAATATAGCCTCCGATCAATCCAAAAGCCTTCCCAAGAGTCCCTTGGATAATATCAATGTCGTGAGTAAGGCCAAGGGCTTGAGCGATTCCACCGCCATGAGGGCCATAAAGTCCTGTACTATGAACTTCATCTAAATACGTTAAAGCATTATACTGTTTGGCGAGGGCGCAAATTTCTTTGAGAGGCCCTAAATCACCATCCATGGAATAAACAGATTCAAAAACAATCACTTTAGGGACATGAAAAGGGATCGATGATAAAAGTTCTTTTAGATGAGAAACATCATTATGGCGAAAGATTTTCTTTTGAGCTCGACTATGACGAATTCCTTGAATGATGGAAGCATGGTTCTTTTCATCAGAGAGAAAAACACACTCAGGTAAACAAGAACCTAAGGTTGACAGTGTTGTTTCATTGGCGACATAGCCTGAGGTAAAGACGAGTGCTGCTTCTTTTTGATGAAAATCACCTAAAGCTTCTTCAAGGGCAACATGGGAAAACGTATTTCCTGAGATATTGCGCGTCCCGCCAGAACCTGAACCACATCTTTTAAGAGTCTCAATCATTTCTGCAAGAATTTGAGGGTGCTGTCCCATCCCTAAATAATCATTACTGCACCAGATGGTGATTTTTTCTTTCGAGGTTCGACTGATTGCTTGAGGAAAATCCCCTGCGCACCTTTCAAGATCTAAAAAAGTTCGATACCTCTTTTCGTGCCGAAGGCGTTCAAGCTCTTTTATAAAAAAATCTTGATAAATCATTCTGGAAATAAATTACCTCTCTCGAGAGCCTTTAAAAAGTTGCCCTTAATTTTGGGTGCTCAAATAGCTTGCTACTAAAGATTTGATATCTTGGGCCAAAATTTCCATGGCGCGAAGGCGTGCTTTCTCTTCGCTGACAAGCGCAGGAATAGAAGAAAAATCCGCATGAGACCCAATGGAAAAGCCCGCCATTAAACTCACTTGATCTGATAAAATAACTTCATGAGAAATAGCATGGCTTAAGGTCACATAAGCTGTGTATTCAAGTTGCGCGCGTTTGGCGGTCGCATCTTTACGAAGAGCTAAATCGGATCGTTGCTCATTGAGGGTTACTTTTAAAATATAGTCTGGATTTTTAGGTTGACCATAAGGTGTTAAAATATCCAGTAAATGATTGTGCAAGACCTGGCCCACTCGATCTGGAATTGGCTTAATTTTTATATGAGAAAGTTTTTCAGTCGCTTGCGTGGTGGGCGCATACAACGGTTGAAAACCGCATCCACTTAAAGTCAAGCCACTTAGAATCAAAAGAGTATTAAGCCACAACAATGTTCACAACCTTATTTGGGATAATAATAATTTTACGGACGTTTTGACCTGCTATAACTTTCTGAACATTTTCAAGAGCAAGGGCAGTCTTTTCAAGATCTGCTTGTTCTTGATCCTTTGCACAGACAAAAGTTCCTCGAAGCTTTCCATTAACTTGGACGGCAATTGTTACAGAAGATTCTTGCGTCAATGCTTCCTCAAAAAGAGGCCATGCCGTATTCACGAGCGGGGTTGTATATCCTAAAGACGCCCATATTTCTTCAGCAAGGTGAGGTGTTGCGGGGTTTATCGCAATAATCAAAAATTCAAGAGCTTCTCTTAAAACGGCTTCATTCATCTGAGAGAGATCTTTCAAGTTTCCAAGGTAATTACTGAATTCTCTGAGATAGGCCACATAGCGATTGAGATGAAAAGCCTGAATAGAAGCTGTCACATCTTTTAAGGTGCGATGTGCCATTTGGCGGAGATTTTTTTCTTCTTCTGTGAAGGTCTCAGGCATCTTCGCCATAAATGGGCCTAGAAAGGGTTTAAAGCTATCAGCCAGGGTCCAAACACGATTGAGGTATTTCCAGATGCCCTGGGCGCCTAAATCCGTCCATTCTAAATCTCGATCGGGGGGGCTGTCAGAAATTAAGAATAAGCGTGCGGTGTCTGCTCCGTAATCTTGCGTAATAACTTCCGGCGCAACCACATTCTTTTTTGATTTACTCATCTTTTCTAAGCGACCTTTGATGACGCGGGCGCCATCACTTACCCGAATAAGCTCGCCTTGTTGATTGGTGCCAACTTCTGAAGGGAAGACCCATTCCTGGTCTTCTGTCTGAAAAGTTTCATGTGTGACCATACCTTGAGCCAAAAGGGCTTTAAAAGGTTCTTTGCATGTTAAAAAGTCACTTTTAGCAAGAGCACGACTGAAAAAACGAGCATACAAAAGATGAAGGATGGCATGCTCAATACCACCGATGTATTGATCAACAGGAAGCCAATAAGCTGTTTCTTCCGGCGAAATGGGCTGATCAAACCGAGGCGCACAAAAACGAGCAAAATACCAAGAAGATTCAACAAAAGTATCTAAAGTGTCTGTCTCACGTTCTGCGGGCTGATGGCAAGAAGGGCAAGTGGTGAACTTCCAAGAAGGATGCCTATCTAAAGGATTGCCCGGCGTATCAAAATCCACATCTTCGGGAAGCGCAATTGGAAGCTGATCTTCAGGGACAGGAAGAATGCCACAGGAAGGACAATGAATCATAGGAATTGGACATCCCCAGTACCGTTGTCGAGAGATTCCCCAATCGCGTAAACGATAGGTGGTGATTTTCTCGCCAAGCTTTAAGTCAGATAATTTTTTAATCGCACATTCTTTTGCTTGTTGAACGGTGAGCCCATTGAGAAAATCAGAATTAAAGAGAAGGCCCTCTTCTGTAAAAGGCTCAGTTGTAATCTTGAAAGAATCTGCTGTTTGATCTGCAGGATGAATGACAGGAAGAATCTCTAGATGATATTTTTGGGCAAACTCGAAGTCGCGGGTATCGTGAGCAGGGCATCCAAAAATAGCCCCTGTTCCATAATCCATGAGAACAAAGTTTGCAATGTAAAGAGGTAAAAGGCGCCCTTCAACGAAAGGATGTTCAACATGGAATCCCGTGTTAAAACCAAGCTTTTCAGCTTTTTCAATGGCTTCTTCGTTAATGCTTGTCTTGTTACATTCTTCAATGAAAGCCTTCAGAGTGGGATTGTTTTCGGTGAGTTTTTCTGTCAGGGGATGATGCGGAGATAAAGCGCAAAAACTTGCCCCAAAAAGAGTATCTGGACGCGTAGAAAAGATTGTGATCGTCTCGGAAAGCTCTTTTACTTTAAAGGTGATTTGAGCGCCATCTGAGCGGCCAATCCAGTTGCGTTGCATCGTGACAACTCGTTCGGGCCAATCTTTAAGGGTATCAAGCCCTTCGAGGAGTTCTTCTGCGTAGGCGGTAATTTTTAAATACCATTGAGATAACTTACGACGCTCAACCTTAGCTCCAGAACGCCATCCACGTCCCTCAATCACTTGCTCATTGGCCAAGACACTGTTTTCAACAGGATCCCAATTCACAAAGCTTTCTTTGCGATAAATAAGCCCTTGTTTATAAAGTTCAAGGAAGAGTCGTTGTTCATGACCATAATACCCTGGATGACAGGTAGCAAGTTCACGATCCCAATCATACGCAAGCCCCATTAATTTTAATTGGTCTCGCATTATTTTTATATTGTTATACGTCCAATGAGCGGGATGACTTTTTGTTTTGATCGCCGCATTTTCGGCAGGCAAACCAAAAGCGTCCCATCCCATAGGGTGGAGGACATTGAAGCCTTGCGCTTTTTTAAAGCGAGCAATCACGTCACCAATTAAATAGTTCCGAACATGCCCGATATGAATATGGCCCGAAGGATAAGGAAACATTTCAAGCACATAATATTTAGGCTTTTCTGGATCCGTAATAGCCTTAAAGGAACCTAAATCGTTCCATCGTTGTTGCCATTTAGCCTCTGCGACGCGATGATTATAGCGCTCGACCATGAAATTCCTCTATTTACCACTATCAATACGTAATTGACGGGCACGCGTCAGAATTACATTTTCAAGTTGAATTGCTGTTTGTGTATCGACGGGTTGATCAATCCATTCAGTGCCTTGACGTTTTTGTCTGAAAACGGAAACTTTTAGTCCATCTGCGCGCAATTGGCGATCAATGATGAGAATATCAACTTTAAGGCGTTCATTTGATGTTGGGCTTGGTGTGTACCACTCTGTCAGGATAACACCACCAAAAGGATCGGCACTTTTTAAAGGAATGAAAGAAATTGTATCGAGAGAAGCTCTCCATAAAAAGCTATTAACGCCAACACCAACTTCGCCTTTGTTTGAGGATTCGCGATCGCCGCCAAATGAAAAATTATCTTCTCCAAACAGTTTGTCCATATCGCGATATTTTTGCTCGCGTCGAGTTTCGATTTTTTCATCATTCGAGACTTTTAGGCCTTCACAAGAACTTAAGAAAAGGGCACTACTCAAAATGGTCAGCAAACTTTTTCTAAACATCGTTTTTCCTTTTGAAGATATGCTTACAGATATGCGGCGTTGTTAGGCCATCGTCAAGACAAAAAAAAGGGGAGCCGAAACTCCCCCTTTAAGATGTCTTCTTTACAATTAGAAGCGGACGCGGCTTCCGATAATAAGAGCTTTTGTATTGCTGTTGCCAACGCCATCATTTGTCGCTTTAAAGCTGTCATTAGCCAATTTAACGTTTTTAATGAAGGTAGCATAGTTTGCATCTGTTTTTTGCTTCGCAAAGTTCCCTTCAATGAAGCCTTCAAAGCCGGGGGCAAACTTGTGATCATATGTAAGGGTGTAAACATCAGCTTTAGCTTTATTATAACCTGTTCCAAGTTTACGGACTGTATGGCCGTATCCTGCAGCCACGCTACTAACGTTCCAGCTATAACCAAGCGCAGCGGTGTAAACGCGCCCTGCATTATTGCCTTTTAATGCGTGTGGTTCACCAGATTTACCATTGTTGACATACTCTCCTGCGATTTTCCAGCCTTGGAAACCAAGCATCGCACCAAGAGCAAATCCTTTTGTATTTCTAATTTTACCTGAGTCTTGTTCAGAAACGGTGCCAGGGTTCAATTCACTTGGGAGATATACTTTAGTTTCGCCTGGTGTAAAGCGCTTACCGAATTTTGTATGACCAAAGAGTCCTGTGAAAGACGCTTGAGCATTCAAACCATTTTGGAATGTATTTTTATAGTTAACACCGACGCCCACTTGGCTATGATCAAAAGGTTGTGCACTGAAGAAATGTTGTGTCACTCTTCCACCATTGGTATGTGAAAAAAGCTTTGCAGAACCATCATGTGCAGAATTTGGTGTATAAGTCACACCGATTTGGAAACCTGCAACGCGTGGTGTAATATAGTTAATCTTTGTCGCATCTTTTGGTGTATGGTGGATGTCACCTGAAAAACGAACACCTGATGTTGGTTGGTAAGAACTTGTCATGTTACCATAAATACCGCCACCAGTACCGCCCATGACTTTCCAAGGGCCAACTGCCATAAAGTCATCAACACCACGTGTGTCACCAATCATGACAGTTCCGTATTGGTTTTTGAAGCTAATGCGAGCTTCTTCAACGTTATTTGATTGATCTGTATCTGCGGCTACACCGACGAGGAAGCCATATTCAAGACCTCCTAATAAATCTGTGCTTCCAAGAACGTCAAAGTTAATACGTGAATCTTCAAGCGCTAAATGTTGACCGAAGCCTTTACCTTTATTTGCTTCACGATTCTTATTTTTTACGACGTGAAATTGAGGGGATAATTCACCAGATAATTGTAGGCGAGGGGTTTGTCCTTCAACTTTTGCGGAAGCTTGCGCAAGAGGCAAAGCAAGAGCAACAGCTGTGCTTGTTAATAATATTTTCTTCATTTTTATTCTCCTAAAAAGTGGTCAATTATAAGGAAACTTGATCAAATTTAATCTTTCCTAAAAACAATTTAGGTGGGTATTAAACAAGCAACCTTAAAATTTGTTACAATATTTTTCAAGTTTCATAAAATAGATCCTTGCTTTTAAAGGCAATCTAGAAAAAATAAAGTTGCCTGATTTGCGAAGACCTGTGGCGCAAGTGCAACAGGGAGACAAAATAAAAGTTTATTTGTTTTTTTATTGAAAGGCCTCAATTTTAGGAGGTCTTTTTATATTCTGAAGTCAATTGAGCCTTTAGCTGCGCTTGAAAGTGAGAATTGTTTAAAATGTCATTTGCACATTTTCCAAGGTTTTTTAGATACTCTGAAAAATGGTGAGAATCGTCAAAGAAAGGGACATTTTGCCGGGCAATTTTTTCATAAACCATCGCTTCAAAAAGAAGGGTTATCGCTTTAAGACCTATAGGGCGTGTCACGCCAAAAGAGATATGTAAAGAATGATCTGTGAGCGCAAGCGCATCATGATACATGCCTCGAGGAATATATAAAAAACTTCCTGGTTTTAAATGGATTTCTGTTAAAAGAGGGCCTTTTTGAGCTTCATGCATTTCTTGGCTAAGATGATTAAAGAGAGGGTGCTGGATAGGGGCAACAGCTTTTCCTTCATAAAGGCGCCACTTTTTTTCTCCTTCAAGATGAAAAACAAAAACGTCATGGACATCAAAATGACTTAAAAAGCCCGGCTGAGCCTTCACAGAATAGTAAAGATTTGCTTGGACAGGCGCTTCTAAGTTCTCGGCAAGTTGATGCGAAATATTTCTTAATCCAGGTGTTAAAGTTCCAATATCATTGGCGACAAGAGTTGCCCCTTGAGCTAAGTGAGAAAGAATAAGATCAAAATCCGGTCTTAGAGTAATTCCTTGATCTAAGGTTGAAGAAGGTTTGCAAAAATGGTCAGGAAGAATAGCGTGTCCTTGGTGATAAAGCCTTAAGGTCGCTTCATTCCATAAAGGGGAAATTTTAATAAATTCTTTTAACTGATCTGAACTCAAAAGATCTCTAAATCGACTGGCTTCTCCTTCATGATAGAAGTGCTTTTGATCGAAAAAATCCTGCAAAAATTTTGAACGACTTAAGGGGCGAATAATATCTTCAAAAAAGATTCCTGAATTCATGATTGATTCTTTCAACTTAAACACTTTAAAATGAGTCGTATTAAAGAGAATTTTGGAGGAAGGGTCAATGGGCCCTCTAATTTTATGGTAAAACCTGTTATTGGAATTGTTTTAGATTGGGATGATCGACCGACCTATTCGGCTTATCCTTGGTATGCTTTACGAGAGAATTATGCGCGCGTGATTGAACAGGCCGGCGGAATTCCGATCCTTTTACCTCATCATTGTGACCAGATTCCTGACTTTGTAAAGTTGATCTCAGGGCTTTTAATTCCCGGGGGCGATTATGATATTGATCCGGCTCACTATGGAGAGAAGATTTGTCATGAACGGGTGGTTTGTAAAGCATCTCGAACAGCTTTTGAATTAAAACTCGCCCAGGCCGCCTATCAGAAAAATCTTCCTATTTTAGGGATTTGTGGAGGGCATCAACTGATTAATGTGTTGATGGGGGGAACTCTTATCCAACATATTCCTGCCACGGTGGAGTCATCTATTTCGCATGAACAAACAGAACCAAAACACCAAGCAACTCATTGGATTCATGTTGAAAAAGAGAGTCTTTTATTTAAGTTATGGGAAACCTCAGAAATCCAAGTAAATAGTACTCATCATCAAGCGATTAAAAAACTTGGAGATAACCTAAAAGTGGTTGCGTCCGCTTCGGATGGCGTTATTGAAGCGATTGAACATGTCGGAGAGCGATTTTGTTTAGGTGTTCAATGGCATCCAGAACATCTTAGTACGTCCTATGATTATAAAATCTTTGAGGCTTTTATTTCGGCTTGCCAAAAATGACCGAACGAATTGCTAAATTGATGGCTCGTTCTGGGCTGTGTTCTCGTCGTGAAGCTGAGAGATGGATTGAAAGTGGCCGCGTCCAATTGAATGGGACTCTTTTAGATTCTCCAGCTATTACTGTCTCCGAACAGGATGTCATCGTTGTAGATGGGAAACCCTTACCGTCTAAGAAATCTTCCTGTCTTTGGCTTTATCATAAACCAAAAGGACTTATCACCTCTCACAACGATCCTGAAAACCGTCCGACGATTTTTGAAGCTTTACCCAAAGATTTGCCGCGCGTCATTTCTGTGGGACGTCTCGATAGAATGACTGAAGGTTTATTGCTGTTAACTAACGATGGTGAATTGGCTCGCAAATTAGAACTTCCGTCGACTCATTTAAAACGTGTTTATCATGTTCGAGTGTATGGTCATCTTCAGGAGAGTAAACTTAAAGAAATTGCCAAAGGAATTACCTTCGAAGGCATACACTACCAAGGAGCGGACGTGACGATTTTAAAACGTTCTGGCCTTAATACATGGTTAGAAGTCGCCATTTTTGAAGGGAAAAATCGCGAAGTGAGAAATTTAATGACTCACTTAAATGTTCAAGTTTCACGACTTATTAGGGTGGCGTATGGACCGTATAGTCTTGGAGATTTAGCTGTTGGTCAAGTTAAAGCATGCCTCATAAAAGGAATCGATTAAAAAGGGAAAAAATGTCATCGACGATTCTTCATGAAATTCAAGAACAAGCAATTTCTTCTCATCTTGCGCGTGTCTTTATTCAAAAAGAAAACGACGTTCTTCTGAATTGGGGGAAACCCCATTCTTTATTGCAATCATATTCAATTACAAAGTCGATTATGGGGCTTGCGATTGGTATTTTATGGGATCAAAAAAGGATAAAAGATCTTCAGACACCAATCTATCATTTCTTCCCAGAATGGGATCAAGGACATAAGCAACAAATCACGTTATGGCACTTATTAACGCATACCTCTGGGCTACAAGATGATCCGACGTATGAAGATATCATCAGAGCCCCAGATGCTGTTCAATTATCTTTATGCGCAGAACTTACCAGCCTTCCAGGCGAAAAATATAACTATAATAATAAAGCTACAAATTTGATTCCTGGGGTGATTCAAAAAGTAACAGGAAAACCAGCCGACGAATTTATCAAGGACGTTCTTTTCACTCCTTTAAAAATACAAAATTTTGAATGGCGCTATGATCAAGTGGGTCATATTTATGGGGCTTCAGGCCTTAAAATCTCTGCTGAAGAACTCATAAAAATTGGACAGCTTATTTTCGATCAAGGATCCTGGAAGGGAGCCTCTGTTTTGAGTCAAGAATGGATTTCATTCATGACCACAAAAACATCGATAGGGACGCCAGCTTGTGGACTTCTTTGGTGGATTTATGAAAATCCTTATATTATTGCGGCACAGGGTCATCTGGGGCAGCGTCTTTATATCTACCCCGAAAAGAAAATTATTGCTGTGCAGCAATATGATCGAGTCGGAGATTCTTCAAGCCAACCTCATCCTATCGTGGATCTCAGAGAGCTTATTATAAATCTTTAAGCGTCTTGACCATGGCAATGCTTATAGCGTTTTCCAGAACCGCAAGGGCATAAAGAGTTACGCGTTGGCGCTGCTTCATCACTTTTTTTTGGAGCATCTTTTTTTGATGTGGCTTTTTTCTCTTTAGAAGATCCACTAGATGAAAGTGTTTTTTGTTTTCTTTTTGCATCTGTGAGGCGGCTTTTCAGAGATTGAGGCGCTTTTTTTGTAGCTTTTATCTCTGAAAACTCACTTTGCCCAAGTTTTATTTTTTTATTTTGTTCTTCAAGATCCTCAACAGCATCCTCAAAAATTTCTTCTTCTGTTTGTTGATAAAGTTCAAGGTGAGAAAGCGCAGAAACGACCATTTCACGGGCTCGAGAAAGCATTTCTTGGAACATAAGGAAAGCTTCATGTTTATATTCGTTCAACGGATCTCGTTGAGCATAAGCGCGTAAATTGATTCCTTGACGCAAATGATCAAGCCCATGGAGATGATCTTTCCAGGCTTGGTCTAACACTCTCAAAAGGATGCTTTTTTCTGCCATATGCATCATGCTTGTTCCATACAAAGTTTCTTTGGCGGAAAGTTTTTCAGAAACAGCGTTAACAATTCGTTGTTTTAAAGCCTCATCGGCAATGCCTTCTTCTTGAGCCCATTCTGAAAGAGGTAAATCAAGATTAAAAAGCCGTAAACATTCTTCATGCAGGCCTTTAACTTCCCATTGATCGGGATAAACGTTGGCAGGAATAAAAGTACTAATTAATTTGTCAATGACATCTTCACGCATATGTTGAACAAGCTCAGAAACATCATCTGTCTCCATCATTTCACGACGTTGTTCATAAATAA
Source organism: Candidatus Paracaedimonas acanthamoebae (assembly GCA_017307065.1). NCBI lineage: Bacteria > Pseudomonadati > Pseudomonadota > Alphaproteobacteria > Holosporales > Caedimonadaceae > Candidatus Paracaedimonas > Candidatus Paracaedimonas acanthamoebae. The sequence continues at coordinate 59,871 of JAFKGL010000011.1, read as the reverse complement.
TTTTGCGCTGATCATTCATGACATCATCATATTTCAGCAGATGTTTACGAATATCATAGTTGCGCCCTTCAACTTTTTGCTGGGCTCTTTCAAGGGCTTTATTAATCCAAGGATGAATAATGGCTTCACCTTCTTCAAGGCCCAGTTTTTGCAGCATATTATCCAGGCGATCAGACCCAAAAATGCGCATTAAGTCATCTTCAAGGGATAAGAAGAATTTAGATTTTCCAGGATCACCTTGGCGTCCCGCACGTCCTCGCAACTGATTATCAATCCGTCGGCTTTCATGACGTTCCGTTCCAATAACATAAAGACCTCCAGCAGCTTTAACTTCCTGTTCTGCCTGGAGCAGTTCTTCACGAATTTTTTGGGTGAGGCGTTCTCGTTCTTTGGCATCTGTCACATTTTCTAATTCTTGGGAAAGGCGCATTTCAAGGTTGCCGCCTAACTTTATGTCAGTTCCTCGGCCAGCCATATTTGTGGCAATTGTAATGGCCCCTGAGCGTCCCGCTTGAGCCACGATGACAGCTTCTTGTTCATGGTAACGCGCATTCAAAACTTGATGCGGAATTTTACGTTGCTTTAAAAGTGTTGAGATCAACTCAGATTTTTCAATGCTTGTTGTTCCCACGAGAATAGGTTGTTTTTTCTGGCGACATTCCTCAATAAGAGTGATGATCGCATTGTATTTTTCTGTTGCTGTTCGATAGACTTCATCATCTAAATCTTGTCGAGACATTGGAAGATTCGTGGGAATTTGGACAACGTCAAGTTTATAGATATCGCTGAATTCTGCGGCTTCTGTTTTGGCTGTTCCAGTCATCCCAGAGAGTTTTGAGTAAATTCGGAAAAGATTTTGGAAAGTAATTGATGCAAGTGTTTGATTTTCCATCTGAATAGAGACGCGTTCCTTGGCTTCAAGCGCTTGATGCAGGCCTTCTGAATAACGGCGTCCTTCCATCATACGACCTGTAAATTCATCAATGATAATGACTTTATCGTCTTTCACCATATAGTCGACATCTTTAGTGAATAATTTATGGGCCCGTAAGGCTTGGTTGACGTGATGAACTAATGAAATATTTTGAATTTCATAAAGAGATCCACCTTTAAGTAATCCAATATTTTCAAGAAGTTGTTCAATTCTCTGAGACCCTTGTTCCGTTAAAGTAACGGAGCGAGATTTCTCTTCTTTTTCATAATCAGTAGCGGTTAATTGAGGAATTAAAGTGTTTACCTGTTGATAAAGTTCAGAAGAATCTTCAGCGGGTCCTGAAATAATCAAAGGAGTTCGAGCTTCATCGATTAAAATACTATCAACTTCGTCCACAATGGCATAATTAAAGGACCGTTGAGCCATATCGCTGAGACGGAACTTCATATTATCTCTTAAATAATCGAATCCAAGTTCGTTATTAGTAACGTAAGTAATGTCACGATTATAAGCGTCTTGACGCTCGGCATCACTTAATTCATGTTGGATACATCCAACACTTAAGCCAAGAAATTCATAAATTTTCCCCATCCAATTCGCGTCACGTTGGGCTAAATAGTCATTGACCGTGACCACGTGTACCCCTTTTCCTTCGAGAGCATTAAGGTAAGCAGGAAGAGTTGCAATTAAAGTTTTTCCTTCACCGGTTGCCATTTCAATGACGTTTCCTTTGTGAAGCATGATTCCGCCCATAAGCTGGACATCAAAGTGGCGCATGTTCATAATGCGTTTACTTGCTTCTCGAACAGTTGCAAAAGCTTCTTCCAATAAAGTATCTAAAGATTCTCCTTTTGCAAGGCGCTCTTTAAACCATCCTGTCCGAGCTTTAAGTTCTGTATCACTGAGTTTTTGAAGATCAGGTTCCAAGGCATTAATCGCTTCAATTTGGGGTTTCAGCTTCTTAATGGTGCGCTCATTAGCGGAACCAAAGACTTTTTGGATAAAACTGACAAACATCAAAAGACCTCGAACCTTAAAATTTACTTTTACTTACTAAATGGTGATTTACCCATGCTTACTAGAGATAAGCAAGCATAAATGCTATAAACATAAGATTTTTGTTGCGTTCTTATGAATTCCTCGTACCATATGCAACATTACATAAATAAATTATCTAAAAAAACGTTAAGAAAGGAATATAAATGTTATCTCGTTTTATGATCACGACAGCCTTTGCAACATTTCTTGCTTTTGGTTCCCAAGTCATCGCGGCCAATGAAGAAGCTGTTGTCGCAAAAGTCAACGGTAAAGAAATTAAACTTAAAGAAGTGACCCGTTTAGAAAAGGCTCTTCCTCCACAAGTTTTAAGTGGAGCAAAAGATAAGGATAAATTATTTACAACCTTACGCGATCAAATGATTGATATCACGCTTTTGATTGAGGCTGCTAAAAAAGCTGGACTTGAGAAAGATGCGGATGTTCAAAAAGCTATTCAGCAAGCCACAGAGCAAGTTCTTGTTCAAGCTTATCTTTCTAAGGAATTAAAGAGCTTTGTAACGGATTCAGCGGTTAAAGAGCGTTATGACAGATTAGTTGCAAGTTTGCCGAAGGATGAAATGGAAGTTAAAGCCCGTCACGTTCTTGTAAAAGATGAAGCTGCGGCTAAGAAAATCATTGAAGATCTTAAGAAAGGTGCTGATTTCTTAAAAATTGCGCGTGAGCAATCCATTGATAAAGCTAGTGCTCAAGAAGGCGGAGATGTTGGTTATTTCCGTAAAGGAGACATGGTTAAGGAATTTGCAGATGCAGCTTTTGCGTTAGTTCCAGGTAAAATTTCAGAGACACCTGTTAAAACACAATTTGGTTGGCATGTGATCAAAGTGGACGATAAGCGTAAAGTTAAGGCCCCTAAGTTTGAAGAAGTTCAAGAGCAATTGAAAGCCGCTGTTTTAGAAGAAAGCATGCTTAAGCTTGTGACAAGTTTAAGAGATAAAGCAGCAATTGAACGCTTTAACCAAGAAGGTAAGCCTGAAATTGGTGGCGACAAAAAAGTAGAAGAGCCTGCCAAGAAATAAAGTATTTATAGATTTCTTAAAAAGCCTTGAGGTTTACTCAAGGCTTTTTTATGCCCGAAGATTTTTTATGGGTAATTATTTGAATTTAAAAGGATTTTTGGAGAGAAAAAATGTTTCACGTGAAACATTTTTAACGCCAAGCTCCTATAATAAAAAAGCCTAAAATAAGCACAAAAAAAAGAAGTTATTTTTTATTAATCCTTTGTTTATGAATGATATTTTTTTATAATTCTTCTCTCTTGACTCTCTTTCATTTTAAATTATGATCTTGAGTATTAGAGGTGCTCATAAGAGTTAAAAGAAGCTCAGCCGTGATGACCTTTAAATGTCATCTTTTTGTTTGGCGGTGAAGACAAATAAAAGCGGAAACCTTCGTCGGTGACAGCCTTATTTTTTATTAATATTCGGGAAGGGGAGGCTTCACAATGCGTTCAGTTTTTAATCATACTTTATTTTTTATATTTAAAAGACCTCCTTTTAATTTTGTTCTTTTGAATACATTGTTTTTTCTAACATCTCTTCAGGTTGCTTATCTGAGTCAGGATTATGCGAATATTTTACCGAGAATTAAGGAGATTTTTAAGGAGAAAGAGCAAAGTCTATCTATAAATTTGGCTCCAAAAAATTTTAAAGCAACAACATTTTCTCAGCTTGGGCAAATCACAGCGAAAAGCGCTTCTTCCAAAAGCTCTTGGGTGAGTTTAACGCGATTAAAAATGCCTGAACTTAAAGCAATAAATATTTCTTCTTTTAAAGGCTTAAATTTTACACAAAGTCACTTTTTTGATGCGCCGAATAATCCCAAAGATCTTTTAGGCGGAATTCATTTTAATCATTTGATTATAAAAGATAATATGTCTTCACAATCTATCATTTCACCTGAAAACCCGTTCATTTTAGAGAGGTCTAATTTTTTTCAACGTTTAAAGATGATAAATTTAAAAGAAGCATTATCTGAAGAATCACCTGTATCTTTAATGGCAAGTTGGCTTGAGAAAGTGCAAGACTATGACCATAAGGCCCAAAAAGACGTTCTTTTTTCGAAGGCTTTTGAAAGCACGCTTAAAGATTTAAAATTTCTAAAACTATTAAGTTCTGACTATGATCCTGCAACAAAAGATCAAGTGCTTCGGGATTTGTCCGCAGAATTTTTTTGGACGTTAGAGGGGTATGTCGGTTTAGAAAATGAGAGAAAATCTGCGTTTAATGTCGGAAATGGGAAATTCAATCAAGACAGTAATTATGAACTTTATATGCCTGTTGCAGACTTTTTTAAGACGCACAAGGTTCTTTCTTGTTCATGTGATGATATTTGTGATTTTATAGGAAAACATTCATAAGTAATAACAACTTTGGAAAAAGTGAATTTTTACTTGACGATTCCCAGAAACAGAGGTACCTAAAGAGGCACCATATAAATGGGGGTGTAGCTCAGTTGGTTAGAGCGCCTGCCTGTCACGCAGGAGGTCGCGGGTTCGAGTCCCGTCACTCCCGCCATTTTCTCTTCTTGTCTTTTACTAACTAAAAGCATTACAACAAAGGCAAAAGTTATTTTTAGAGGAAACAAACAATGAAAATCAATGGCAACGATATTCGTCCGGGTAACATTATTGAGCATAAGTCTCGTCTTTGGGTTGCAACCAAAATTCAGCATACGCAACCTGGTAAGGGTGGCGCCTATATGCAAGTTGAACTTAAAGACATTCGTAGTGGCACAAAATTGAATGAACGTTTTCGTTCCAGCGAAACAGTTGAACGGGTGCGTCTTGACGAGAAAGAATATCAATATCTCTATGGGGCAGATGAAGAATTAACTTTTATGGATCAAGAAACATTTGATCAGATCACCGTCAACCAATCCCTTGTGGGGGAGCCTGCCGTCTATTTGCAAGAAGGTATGATTGTCACAGTATCGTCCTATGAAGGAGAGATTGTGGGGATTAGCCTTCCAGATACGGCCATCGCCAAAATTGTTGAGGCTGAGCCCGTTGTCAAAGGACAGACAGCTGCATCGTCGTATAAGCCAGCGATTCTCGAAAACGGCGTGCGTGTAATGGTTCCACCTCATGTTGAGTCAGGAACAAGAATTGTTGTCAATACAGCTGATAATACCTATGTTGAGAGAGCAAAAGATTAATTATGCTAACAGCGACTCGTACTAAAATTAGATCTTCTTTAATGACTGTTATGTCTTCGGCTGCGTTGAAAGCGGCACGAGGTCTTATCCACGACTTTAATGAAGTTGAACATCTTCAAGTCTCAAGAAAAGGCCCGGGAAACTTTGTTTCAACAGCGGACCATCGCGCAGAAAAAGCGATTCGTTTTGAACTTCAAAAAGCCCGGCCAGACTTCGGTTTTCTTCTCGAAGAATCAGGGGAGATCCCGGGTTCCGACTCACAGCATCGTTGGATTGTGGATCCGCTTGATGGAACGACCAATTTTCTTCATGGGATTCCGCATTTTGCCACGTCAATAGCTCTTCAGTTTGAAAATGAGATTATCGCGGGCGTTATTTATGATCCTATTAAAGACGAACTATTTTATGCCGAAAAAGGTAAGGGTGCTTATTTAAATGATCGTCGCCTTCGCGTTTCAGGCCGGAAAGAATTAAGCGAAGCTCTTATTACGACAGAAAGACCTTATAAACGTTCAGAGGAAACGGAAAAATTTTCATTAATATGTGAAAATATTCGTCCTCATGTGGCGGCTTTGCGTCAGTTTGGGGCGTCTGTATTGGATTTAGCTTACGTTGCTGCAGGGCGGAGTGAAGGTTTTGTCTCACCTCAGCTTGCGCCTTGGGATTTAGCCGCAGGATTGATCCTTGTGCAGGAAGCCGGAGGATATGCCTCTGACATCAATGGAGGGAAAGATCCCTTAAAAACAGGCTCTATCGTTGCAGCAAATGCGTATCTTTATGAGCCGTTGCTCAAGATGCTTCAAAAATAGATTACCATTGAAATTGGGGGAGAAGATACGTAGGCTTCACCCCTTTTTGCAGGCATGATGTTGTGAGTTTGGGCATTCCCAACTCTGGATCAAACTCATGACCAAATTCTTGTTCGAAAAGTCCTGTCATGACCAAGGCTGTATCGATTCCAAAAGTATTCCCACCTTTAATATCCGTGATAAGAGAGTCTCCAATCGCCAATGTTCGTTTTAAATCTTTCTTTGTAAACATGTCAGTCACAGAGTGATAAACACTCGGGTAAGGTTTTCCATGATAACGAACCTCTCCCCCCATTTTTTCATAGGCCTCCGCAAGAGCGCCTGCACACAAGGTCAATTTTCCTCCATGAACCACGGAAATATCGGGATTCACACACACCATCGGGAGTTTGAGGGGCAGCGCTTGTTGGAGAACGTCTTGATATTCTTGGACTTTAAAGTTTTGAGGGCCGGTATTTAAAATAAAATCTGCGTCTTCAATCGATTCAACAGTTTCAAGATCGAGATCATAGTAAAGACTTTGATGAATAGGCTGACTTAACGCATAAGCCTTGAATCCTAAATGATCATAAGGGGCTTTACGAGGTTGACTTAACGCCCTGTAAGCATCTTCTCCGGAGCTATAAAGAGCTTTATAAAGGGTTTCTGGAATCTGTAATTCATCAAGATTTTTGGCTAAAATTGAAGAACGACGCGGCGAGTTTGACAGAAATATAATTTCTTTTTGAGCCTCAGAAATTTTCTTCAGAGCATTGAGTACATTGGGAAAAAGCTGATATCCGTCATGAATGACACCCCATAAATCAACAATAAAAGAATCATAATGATCTTTAAGATCAGCAAGACCAGAACAAAATGTAATTTGTTGCATCATTTTTTCATCCAACATAAGAGTTTAATCGACAGGTTGCCTTTGCTTCAGTATAACGAAATCAGTTCTTACTGAAAGTGATTTATAAAAGATGCTTGTCGCATAAGGAACACCATATAATGTTACAAAAAGCTGCAATTATTGGAATTATTGGCGGAATGGGGCCTGAGGCAGGCCGAATTTTGCATGGACTCATTATCGAAGAAACGAAAAAGCTGCGTCATGTAAGTCAAGATCAGGATCATTGCGATGTTTTGCATTTCGGGTTTCCTTCCATGATCCCAGATCGAGCGACCTATATCTTTGATCAAACTCAGCCGAATCCTGTGGACGTCTTGATTGAGATTGTTAGAAGTGCTGTTTTCGTCGGGAAGAAATTTAATCGTCCTATTCTAAGTGTGGTTCCTTGCAATACTTTTCATGCGCCGGTTTTATTAAATGACCTTATGGAGCGTATCAAGCAGGAAAAATTGGATGAATGGTTTGTGCTTTGTGATTTTGTAAAAGAAACAGTCGAGGGGATTGCCGAAAATTTCCCCACCCTTAAAAAAATAGGATTATTGTCGACAACAGGAACGCGCAACTCTTTGATTTATAAGAATGTCTTGGACGAAAAAGGGGTGGAATTAATTCAGGTCACAGCGGAAGAACAACTGAAAGTAGATGAAGCTATTTACAATCCTGTTGATGGCTTGAAAGCTCTTTCCAAAGCCTCAGGTCGCATAAAAGATCTTCTTCGACGTTATGTCCAAACCCTGAAAGCCCAAGGTGCTGAAAAAGTTATTCTCGGGTGCACAGAATTTCCCTTAGCCTTTGAAGAACTTGAAAAAGAAGAAAGAGAAGATCTTATTGATCCTATGCGTTTAGTCGCGCAGCGGCTTATTCATAGAGCCTATAAGTCGAATTAAGAGGGCAAGATGACTTACGTTGTGAATGATGCTTGTGTAAAATGTAAGTATATGGATTGTGTTGAGGTGTGTCCGGTCAACTGTTTCTATGAAGGCGAAAACATGTTGGTGATCAATCCCGAAGAGTGTATTGATTGCGGCGTATGTGTGCCTGAATGTCCTATTGACGCGATTCAAGCAGATACGGTGGAGGGCTCGGAATTTTGGGTGGAGGTTAATCAAAAATATGCGCTTGAGTGGCCTCGTATCACGCTTAAAGGAGAGCCGCCCGTTGATGCTGATGAATGGAAAGACGTTCCAGATAAATTTCCCACCCATTTTAATCCAAAGCCTGGAGGGGTCTAAATTCAGTCTTCTTGATCGCAAACCTTGAAGTCGCCTTAAAAGTCCTTTAAACTTCGTTTACTTAAGGGGCTTCATCTGTTAGGGCGGGAAAAATGGTTTCAACAACTCTTTTACATCAAAAACCTATTTCATTAAAAATTGATATTGATTATCAAGAGACAGAAGAAACAGGCTTTTCAGAAAATCCCCCCCGTCATCGTCGAACAGATGCATCTTCAAAAGACAGGTCTCGTCATCTAATTTTGCAACAATTTCAAGGTGTTGAAATACTTTCAGAACCTTTTGAATATACGACTCTTATGATTTCGGATGACCCCGCGATTAATTTTGCGGATATGGTGGGGAAGACCGTAACAATTTCGATTGTTTGCCATGAAGAACGTACTCGTTCTCCTCAAGAAAAGCTTGAACAACCAAGGGCACAATATCGTCAAGATGATACCTCTCAAGACGGAAATCGCTATCTTAAAGAGCCTGGCCGTAACGCGGAAGAAGAGTCTTTAGAAAATGAGGATTCTTCTTTCCACGAAGAAAAAAACCCTAAAATTCGGTATTTTAATGGTGTTATTGGCGAATTTACGCAGCTTCACACGGCCCATAAAGGGGACGATAATGTCACTTATTATGAGGCCAAAATCTATCCCCAATTCTGGATGTTAAAATTCACGCAAGATTGTCGTATTTTTCAACACCAATCAGCCATTGATATTATCAAACAAGTGCTGCGAGAAAATGGGGTGCTTAAAATTGAAGATAAAACAAAAAATTGTGGGCGTGTTCCGCGGGAATATTGCGTTCAATATAATGAAAGTTCTTTTGATTTTATAAGTCGTCTTTTGGAAGAAGAAGGAATTTTCTATTATTTTAAGCACACTCATGGCGATCATACGTTAGTGTTGGGAGAAGCGCCAATAAATCATGAAGACTGTCCTGGGGCTAAAATAGCGGAATTTGAGAAAGCGGTGGCTGGCGTTGATTATTTTAATAAACTTGTCACCTGCAAAGTCCTTGAACGTGTGGTTCCCAAGTCCCATTCTCTTGTAGATTACAATTTTACGACGGCGTCGACAAAGATTTCAAGTTTATCCAATGGAACGGGATTGGGCGGTAAAGTTTACGCTTATCCGGGACTTTTCGATCATGAAGATCTTCCGAAGCAAGCAAAATTAGAAACAGTGTCGACTTTGCGGATTCAGGCGGATGAATTACCGAGTAAATCAGTTGATGCGACGTCAACAATTCCTTTTTTTGCCCCAGGTTATAAGTTTCAAATGCGTGGTCATACGCGAAAAGATGTTAATAAACTTTATGTTCTTCATACCGTGATTCATGAAGCGAATATAACAGGTGGTCTTGGGCTTCATGATAATCATTATCGCAATCAATTTACGGCGTTCCCTTTTAGTATTCCTTATAAAACGTCGTTAAAAACGCCAAAACCCAGAATTTATTCAACTCAAACAGCGCGTGTGACCGGGCCTAAAAATGAAGAAATTTGGACGGATCAATATGGGCGTATTAAAGTGCGATTTCATTGGGATATTCAGTCAAAAGGAACCGAAGTCGGTAAGGGAAATCAGCTCGACAATGAGTCTCAAGAAGATCAAGATCAAGTAACTTCTTCCTCGAGTCAAGAAGAGAGCAGTGCGAAAGATGAGCAAGATAGTTCTTGTTGGGTTCGAGTGGCTGAAGGATGGGCTGGAAATAATTGGGGAATCCTTTTCACGCCTCGAGTGGGAATGGAAGTTGTTGTGACATTCCTTGAGGGGAATCCCGATCGCCCTTTAGTCATTGGAACGGTCTATAATTCAGATAATATGCCTCCTTATCTTCCGGAACAACCAACGAAAAGTACTATTAAAAGTCGATCCACGAAAAAAGGCCCAGAGGGCTTTAACGAGCTCAGGTTCGAAGATTTAAAAGAATCTGAAGAGGTCTTTTTTCATTCTCAAAAAGATTTAACGATACGAGTAAATGAAACGGTCAATGATTGGATTAAAAGAGGCAGTTATTGGTGGTGGATTGATCGCGGGAATCGAGAAGTTGTTTTGGCAGGTGAGGATGACTCCGTTGCGAAAACAACACCGAAAGGACAAGGACTTCCGGCTGGAAAAGGAGATGATAATCTGACACTTCTGAAAGGAAGCCGTACGATGCAGCTCAAAAGCGAAAAAGACGCGAACTATAATGTGCTTATCAATCATGGGGATCGCTTCCTTGAAATTGAGGAAGGCAGTAATCTCGAACTCTTGAATAAAGGGGATTATTTTATTCAACAAAAAGAGGGAAATGCGGATCATTTTATTGAAAAAGGAGATGCAACCCTAACTCTTGAAAAAGGAAATCTTCATACTCACTTAAGTGAAGGCAACATCACTACACATCTTACAAAAGGCGATCACTCTCTCGTCTTAAAAGAAGGAAATGATTACAAAGAATTAACAAAGGGAGATGCGACTTTCCTGGTCAAAGAAGGACTTTTCTTTGAAAAAATAAAGAACAATTACACGACAATTGTTGAAGAAGGGAATCAGGAAATTGTGGTGCAGCAAGGAACGCAAACAGTTAAAGTTCAAGGAGATCAAACTGTAAATTTACAAGCAAACCAAGCCATTACAGTTGCGGGAAATGTGGAAGAGTCCATTACAGGCAACTATACTCTGAAAATTGATGGTAATTTTGAAATTATTGTGGGAGGGACGATCACCCTGCAAAGTTCTGGGGCTCTTATGATTCAGAGTGAGGCCGCGGCAACTCTTGAGTCTGGCGCTCAAATGACAGTAAATTCTGGGGCTGCTCTGACGATTGCCGCAGAAGGAGAAACGACAATGTCTGCCGCGAGTCTTTCTCTGACAAGTGAAGGGGCAACCACGTTAGAATCGACAGGTGAAACAACGGTGAATGCTTCTGAAGTGAATGTGGCAGCAGAAACAGAACTTGTTCTAGAAGGGACGGCAGGAGTTACTATGTCAGGAGCAACTGTCACCATTGCGGGTGAAGCCACAGCCACCTTAGGAGGCGAAGCGAGCACTCAAATAACTGGGGCAGTCATTACATTGGCTTAAAAATAGAGAAAGAAAATGAGCAATATCCACCCTCAACAAGAGATGCGTCTAGGAAAACCAAAAACCGCTATGATTCTTGAAGGAATTCAAGAGATTAAAACAGCAAAAGGAAAGCTTTTAAGGCGGATTCCTTTCAAAGGTGGGCAACGGAACGGCGTTGCTGAATACTATGATCATAAGGGCAATGTATCAAAACGGGCGACTTTTGTGAATGGGCTTCGAGAAGGACCGACTCTTGTTTATGATAAAGAGGGAAAACCCCATCGCAAATATCATTTTAAAGAAGGCGTGTTGGATGGATTGGCAGAAAATTATGAAAAGGGCGTGATTTCAGCAGAGCTTCCCTATCACAAAGGAAAAATCCAGGGACTCGCAAAATTTTACACAAAAGGCGGTGCTCTTCAGCATGAAGTTCCTTATGTGGACGGAAAAATGCATGGCGATATGATCACCTATAACCCTTTAGGATACATTATAGCAACAATTCCTTATGAAAAAGGGATTAAGCATGGAATTATGAAAGCGTATTATCCGTCAGGAAAAATTTTACAAACCGAAGCGTATGAGCAAGGTTTTCTTCAAGGAAATTCAACCAAGTATTTTGAAAATGGAAATGTAGCCTCTTATATGGTGTATGAGAAAGGCAAACGTGTTGAAGGGCCTTATATTTATTCTCCTAAAGATGGATCTTTGGTTAAATCAAGTTAGAGAATTTATGGGATGAATGTCTTTTGTGATCAAGGAGAGTTGGATGTTCATGACGATATTATATATCGCAAGTTCTTAGGTTTTTGCGTTAAAGAATTTTATCATCAATTTTTCACTATAAAAAAGAAGATAACCAACTGATTCAAAGATAATTTTTAAGAAATAGAAGTATGAAGTTAGAGGGGGTGATTCGATGACCTTTTAGCTCTCCCTGCATTCTTTTTATTATTATCGTTGCCTGAAGTCCCCCCCTAATTCGTCTTCGGATCTTCAGTGAGGCTAAGGCATCCCCCAAATGCCTATCTAAATCCTATCATAGCAGATAATTTTACGACTTCAAGATAAAAGTATTTGATTTTATTTGTTTTTATCTATTTTATTGCGATAAAAGTTTTATATCTCAATTTTTAAATTGATTAATAAAACGTTAATCAAAGGTTAAAATTCTATTAAAATTTTACCTAGTTTTTGTTTTTAACAATCTTTTAATCAACACTTTTTCCTATTTGCATTTTTGAGCTCTTTCATAAAGGTAGAGAGGATTTTTCTAACATACGCGGCCAGCCAATTATCTCTAAAACTTTCAGATCTAAACAATCTAAAAAAGGCCTTTTCATCTCTTCATCTTTTTCTCGCCATGTTTATCCCACACGCTGAAGGTTTTTCCTCGCCAGGTAGTCTGAGATCCTCTCTTTGTTGTTGACTTCTCCAACCATGGTTGGTCCCATCGATTGATTTTACGTTAGTTATTTGGTCATATGTCTTCATCATTACTCCCTGTTTATGTTGTTTATGGTTTGTTCCTCTCTCCGAAGAGAGTTGTGCGTCTCTCTTCGAAAAGAAGATGGGTTTCGGAGAGGTAAAACTGGATGAATGTTCCTTTCTGCATCACATCCTGTTTTTTCTCTTGGGTCCTAGACCCTTTTATCCTTCCTCAGAGAGAGTGCATGCATTCACTCCCTCTTTCGCAAAGACTTCTTTGGTGTTTCTTGTGGGCCTTTTCATCTCCAATCAGGCTTATTCTCAATTATATCCTGAGAATTTACAGATCTCACCTCTCACCATGAGATCTATTCCATTCCTCATTTTCACCCTGCCTATCACGCACGCTGATGGGTTTCCCTTCTCTTTCATCAGGCAAAGAGAGGGTATTCGCTAAAAAGAGCGTTGAGGCTTTATTTCTTCTCCTAAGTAAGGATTTTAATCCCTATTTTAGTCTTTTTCTTGAGGATTCATGTCAGAGAGAGTGAAAGGATTATAAGGTTTTGCAAGGCCTGTATAAGATGCGATTTTCTCTTTATTCATCCTACTATCAGACTACCACAAAACGCTACAAATTTCAAGAAAATTCGTTTCATTTATCAAATGAATAAATTATACAAATCAAATAGTTATAAAATAATTTTCCCTTTAAAAAGTCATCATTATTAACAATTTGACATTTTTATGATTAAAGGTAATTTTTGAATGTTGGCTTGTAATTTCCAAACGTATTCTTACCTATATTTTAAATAAACTACTTATTAAAGATTGAGACATGATGAAAAAATTAGAATCACTAAGCAGTTTTTAAGTCTTGAAAAGTTTTGGCGAGCCTTAAAAAGTCTTGAAGGCTTAATTCTTCGGCTCGTTGTGTACTTTCGATGCCGGCTTTTTCCAAAAGCTCACTCACATTCACATTTAAGCCTTTCAGGCTTGAGCGCAGCATTTTTCGGCGTTGCCCAAAGGCAAATTTGGTGACGGTCTCTAAATGCTGATAAAGCTTGGGCTCAACAACGGGAGTGTGAGGGATCAAGTGGACCACACTCGAGGTCACTTTAGGAGACGGAATAAAAGCAGACGGGGGAAGATCAAACACACGCCTGCAGACAGCTTGGGCCTGGCACATGACAGAAAGGCGACCATAACTTTTGGAGCCGGGGTGGGCCGTAATCCTCTCAGCCACTTCTTTTTGGAACATTAAGGTCATGCTTTTAAAGGCACCCGCTTGCTTGAGCCACCTGATAAGGAGCGGCGTTGCAACATTATAAGGTAAATTTGCAATAATTTTTCGGGGCGCTGTCGTCATTTCTACTAAGTTTATAGCTAAGGCATCTCCTTGAATAATCGTCAATCGCTGATCTTCGAGGTGTTTCAGTTCTTCAAGGATGCTAATAGCGCGCGGATCAATTTCGATGGCCAAGACTTTGTGAGCGGGTGTTTTCAGAAGAGCTCGGGTTAATCCGCCAGGCCCAGGTCCAATCTCGATGGCGGTATCTTCTGCAGTAAGTGCCGCGATGTGGGAAATTTTATGGGTTAAATTGAGGTCAAACAAAAAATTTTGCCCAAAGGTTTTTTTTGCCTGAAGCCCATGTTTTTCAAGGGTTTCTCGGAGAGGCGGAAGGCAATCTATAGGATGCATCGAGAAGCTTTAATCACGAATTTCGACGTGAGCTCTCCTTTTTAATTCTCGAAGCTCCCCTTTTGAAAGGTTATTTAATTTTTCTTCGATTAGGATGTTACGCACTTGTTCTTTTGCAAGGTTCTCGGGATTAATGTCTTGTTTTTCACACACTGTGAACATAATCACTCCTGCATCAGAGAGTAAAGGAGTCGAAGATTGCCCCGGATTTAAGGAGCCTATCAATTGACGAATTTGAGGAATCAAGGTAGCAAAAGATAAATTTTTGGCTTCTCGTATTTCGATATTCTTATCTGATTTCACAAGGGTTGATAAGACAGCGCAATTTTTGGCGCTATTTGCAAGCGTTCGTGCTTTAAGCATCACGGGGTTCACAGTCTCTTCCGTAAAGGGCTGACTTAAAGGGAATAGCGTTTGAATAAAAGTAATGAGCGTATCCTTACCAAGGCTTTCACCGGCGGCTCTTTTATCGCGAAGCAATAAGATATGGTAGCCATGCTGTGTCTTGATAGGGTCTGTGGTACTACCGACATTCAATCCTTCGATCACTTGTTTTAAGACAGGATCGAGTTGATCTGCCGCAACCCAGTCAATATCTCCTGATTGAGCGGCGCTGGCTGCTTGAGAAAATTGTTGAGAAATCGCAGAGAAATTGGCCCCTGATCGAATTTTGTTTACAAATTCCCACGCTCGTCTTTCAACGTCGGCTTCTTGAGAAGACGCGTCAACTTCCAAAAAGATTTCAGCTAGTAAAAATTGAGGCTGATCCTTTTTCTGCGCAAATTTTTCGCTCGCTCTTTCCAATTCTCTTTCACTGATTTGAACAGAATTATAATAGCGCGCTTGGATATATTCCCGCCATACAATGTCTGCTTCCATTTGTGTTTTTAAAATTTTTAGAGGAATATGATTGGATTGAAGAAGCTTTTTTAAGGTGCCTTCTTCCATTTGATTTCGATGCTCAATATCTTTGATAGCGTGCTCAATATCATTTTCGGAAGCATGGATATCAAATTGCTTTGCTCGATTGATTTTTAAAAGCTCATCCACCATCACGCGAATGACTTGGGATTCAAGCTGCTTTCTATGGGCGGGAGTGTTTTCAAGGCCTGAAGATAAAATGGCAAGCTTTAAACGATTTTCAAGATCAGCTTGAGAGATAATTTTATCTTCCACTACCGCGACAATCCGGCCAATTTCTCCACTCGCAAAAATTGGGATATTAATTAAGCAACTAATGATGAAGGAAAATTTCAATAATTTTTGCATCTTTTGACCTTTTAATTTTAGTTTAACAGAAGTCATCAAGAAAGTTTCACTTGAGTCCTTTTAGTAATCCATTTAAATAGCAGCTAAGAGTCTCATTCAGCTCTATGCCATACCTCTGTATGAGATTCAAGTTTAACCTTAGTTTTAGAGTCATTGTGTGAACAAAATTATAGATCTTTATCTGTTTAGACAATTAAGTTTTTCTTCTATCGGAATAACGCTTGCTCTAACTGCGGCTATTTGGTTGACACAAAGCCTACGTTTTTTGGATTTCATCGTTAATCGTGGCATCAGTACAGGGACGTTCATTAAATTTGTTTTATTGTTACTTCCTGATCTTATCAGTATCATTCTGCCTATCGGGACTTTAATTGGGGTATTATTTGTTTTTAATCGCCTTTACATCGATAGCGAATGGGTTGTTTTAAAAGCTTTGGGTTTCAGCCATTTAAAAATTGCAATCCCTGCCATATCTTTTGCAATGGTGGTGATTTCTTTTTTATACAGTGTAAATTTATATTTCCTGCCTCTTTCATTTCAAAAATTTAAAGATCTTGAGCATAGTATTCGCAATAATACGGCGGCGACCATCATTCAACCTGGGGAATTTAATACCTTTAAAGGGATCACATTTTATGCAAAGCATCGTCAATCAAATGGTGTTTTAAAAGGGATTTTGATCTATGATGCTCGCAACACACAAAAAGAAATCACGATCGTTGCTGAACAAGGAATGCTTGTTGAAAATCCTGAAGGAATGCATTTTATTTTATTAAATGGAAATCGTCAAGAATATGATGCTGCGACAGGTCAACCTAATCTACTTTCGTTCAATCAATATGCACTTGATATCGCAAACCCGACGTCAGAATCTAAAGATCGTGAACGTAAGCCCCATGAAAAATTTCTAAATGAACTTTTAAATCCCCCTGGAACTGAAACAGGCTCTTTAGGGGCGGATAAGTTAAAAGCAGAAGCTCATAAACGTTTATTAATGCCTTTTACAGTGTTAGGATTTGTCCTTATTTCTTTAGGACTTTTTCAAAAAGGGGAATATAATAGACGAGGCCGTGTAAAGAGAATTACAATGGCCGTTATATTGTGTACAATTTTTGAAGCCGCCATGTTGGGACTTGTCCATCTTTCAGAAAAATTACCTTCTCTTAATATTGTCGCTTATATTTTTTGTGCGATTGTCTGTGTGTCTGCCTTTTTGTTTTTAATTGAAAAACCACTAGGACGTCGTCTTATAGTTGAGGAAAGAGAAAATTAAGATGTCATTATTCTCTCTTATTTTGTGTAAATATTTGGCGCGTAATTTCCTGAAGTGGTTTTTTATTGTTGTTTTCGCGGTTATAGCAATTATTATTTTAGTAGATCTTTCAGAGCTCTTAAGAAAATCGGCCTCTAAACCAGATGTAAATTTTAAAATTTTATTCCAAATCCTTATTTTTAAATTTCCCTCCCTTATTCAACGCGTTTTACCTTTTATAACTTTCTTTTCTGCGATTTTGACATTTTGGATGTTTAACCGGACTCATGAATTAACAGTGATTCGGGCTGTAGGTGTTTCTATATGGCAAATATTGAGTCCTCTTATTATCGTGACGTTCCTTATCGGGGGAATAGACTTGCTACTAATTAATCCGATTTCTTCCAAAATGATGGTCCGTTATGAGCAGCTTGATGACTATTATTTGCATGATAAGAAAGAAAGCTTAACGGTTTCTGAAACAGGATTATGGATCTCAGAAGCAAGAAAAGATCAGCAACTTATTTTTCACATGAAAAATGTTAATTTAGAAAAACAATTATTTAAGGGAATTGTGATTACTGTTTATGATCAAAAAAATCATTTTATAGAAAGTATTAGTGCAACTTCAGCTTTATTAAAGAAGGGGCAATTGTACCTTACAAATGTTTGGAAAGTCGCTCCAGAACGGTTACCTGAAAAATATGCAACTTTAAAATTCCCCACAACTATTTCTCTAGATATTATTAAAAATACAGGCATTTCTCCTGTCAGTGTTTCTTTTTGGGAATTACCCATGACGGCCCGTCTTTTGGAGGCCTCAGGTATCTCAGGACTTAAATATATTCTTCATTGGCATGCCTTATTGTCAAGGTGGGGATGGTTGAGTGCTATGGTTATCTTAGCCGCCTCTTGCTCTTTAAGACCTCTACGACAGCAAGGAATGGTTTATTTAATGACGATTGGAGCCTTTGTTGCATTTTTGCTGTATTTCCTTCGAGATATTACATATGCTCTGGGAGCTTCTGGAAAATTACCAATCGTTCTATCAGCTTGGCTTCCTTTTGGTATCAGTATAGTGACCGGTATTACGCTTTTACTTTATTCTGAGGATGGATAAATTGCGACATATTCTTGTATTTTTGATCTTGTTATTGACCGTTTTTTGCAGGGCAGAAAATGTGAAAAGTAATGCTTTTGATCGCCACGTAACCTCAAATAAAGAAACAAATAGTTTGATTTATGCGGATGAAGTCGTTCATGAAAAAGAGCTTGATCTTATTGTTGCAAAAGGCAATGTCGAAATTGTTCGAGACGGGCGCATTTTGCTCGCAGATACCGTAACTTATAATCAAAAAACAGATCTCCTGACGGCTTCTGGAAATGTGAAACTCCAAGAGCCTAGCGGAGAAATTATATTTTTGGATTATGCGGAATTAAGCAGTGATTTTAAGGAAGGATTTGTTAACCATATTCGGATGCTTTTTCCAGATGAAGCTCGGTTAATAGCTTCTCGTGCCACAAGAGAACACGGTGAATTAACCCATTTTGAGAGGCCCATTTATTCTCCGTGTAAACTTTGTAAAGAAGACCCATCTAAACCCCCGTTATGGCAAGTTAAAGCCCGCCATGCAGAATGGGATGAAACTAAAGAAGATATTTATTATACAGATGCTTTTTTAGAGATGTTTGGATGGCCTGCGTTTTATCTTCCTTACTTTAGTCATCCAGCTCCAAATGTTAAACGACGGACTGGGTTATTGGCTCCCACATTTGCGTATATTCCAGAAATAGGCCCCTCAATAACAACGCCTGTTTTTTTCGTTTTATCTGAAGATAAAGATCTTACTTTAAGTCCAACATTCTTTGCGAAGCAATTTCTTATGCTGCAAGCCGAATATCGACAACGGTTTGAGCGTGGAAAGTTTTCTATCTCTGGAAGTGTGACCTCAGGGGAAGAGCTTACAAATCAACTTCTCAAAAATAGACCAAAAACAAAAGAATCAGGGAAAATGAGATGGCACATTTTTTCTCATACACAGTATGATTTTACAAAGCATATTCGGGGCGGACTTGATATTGAGAGAGCGAGTGATTCGACTTATTTTCAACGCTATAAAAATTTAGAGATTATGCGAAAAAACGTTTTAACTTCAAAAGCTTATGTGGAGGGTTTTTGGGGAAGAAGCTATGGACAAATTCAAAGTACTATTTTCCAGGGCCTCCGACAAGGAGACAGAGATGCGACGACACCTAAACTATTGCCAATGGTGGATTATAATTTTCTTTCACAACCTGATAATTTAGGCGGGCGTTTTAGTTTTGACGGTAATTTTCTTGCCTTAACAAGAGCAAAAGGAACGGATGTACAACGTTTATCTGGAACAGGTGGATGGCAAGTTCCTTACGTGTCTTCATGGGGAGAAATTTACACAGTTGGCGTAAAATTAAGAGGAGATACTTATCATATTAAGGATTTTGATTATACAGCAGCCTCTTCTCTTCAACAAGTAAACAGACCTTTATTTAAAGGGACCATTTCTCGTGCCTTGCCTCAAGCTTATGCGAATTGGCGTATGCCTTTTATAAAGCATCTTGCAGACTATCGTCTTATTGTAGAACCAATACTTGGCTTCGTGACGTCGCCGAACAGTAAGCATCCAAATAAATTACCGAATGAAGATAGTCGTTTTTTTGAGCTTGATGATATTAATCTCTTTAATGAAAATCGTATGGCGGGTCTTGACCGAATTGATGGAGGAACAAGGCTTAACTATGGATTTAATACGGATGCTTTTTCTAAGATGACGGGAAATGCCAATTTATTTATTGGGCAGAGTTTTTCCTTCAATAAACCTCATGAAAATTTAAGAGGCACAGGTATACATGACGGTTTTTCTGATTATGTTGCGCGTTTCAAACATGATTATAAAAATTGGGTTAATCTTAAAGCACGCTTTTTATTAAATCGAAATAATTTAGCTCCAAGACGGAGTGAGATATCTGCAAGTGTTGGGCAACCAATTTTACGATTTCAAACAGAGTTTGTTCAACTTCCTCGACTTGCCGAAGATCCAAATGATAGAGCAGGTAAGCAAATAAGATTCACCCTAAGTTCTAATTTCACGGAAAATTGGTCAGCGAGTCTCAGCACGACACGTCAATTAGGAAAATTTGGTGGGGTTTTAGCAAATGTAGGTACTTTGACCTATACAGATGAATGTTTCATCTTTAGTCATTCACTCAGTAAAACTTTTTACGTTGATAAAGATGTAAAACCTGGAATTACTTATATATTTAGAATTGTTTTCAAAAATTTGGGTGAAATTTCACAAAGTTATGGAAATAAGTCTGATTTCTTCACTGGACAAGAAAAACACTGATTCAAAAAAGATAAAGTTGTAAGGTTTGTTGGATAATTGTTTCCTCAAGAAAATGGCATTCAATCATTTGACGACCTTGTTTTCCCATCTTTTTTCTCAAAGAAGGGTTGGTTATTAATTCTTGAAGAGCTTCAGCTAAAGCCTCATAATTTCTAGCGGGAACGAGGAGGCCATTCTTTTTATTCTGGATGATTTCTCGACACCCTGGAACATCTGTTGTAATGATGGCTCTTCCACAGGAAGCCGCTTCTAAGAGAGTTTTAGGCAAGCCTTCTCGATAAGAAGGAAGCACGATGAGGTGACTTTTGTGATAAACCGAGGCAACTTCTTTTGTCGGGCCATGCCATGTAATTAACCCTTCTTTTTGCCAATTATTTAAATCGTGACAGGTTATAGATGAAGGATTCAAAGGGTCAATATCTCCCCAAAAATGAAATTGAGCCTTAAGTTGCTGTGATCTTAAAATCCTAATGGCTTCAATAAGTTCTAAAATCCCTTTATCTTTGAGCATTCTCGAGACAAAAGAGATGATAGGACCTTTTTTCTCATCTATTTTGGATTCTTCTTGAAATGAGAAGATCTGGGTATTCACGCCGACACCTTTAATTATCACAAGATGGTCTTTTTTTATAACCTGACGATCAAGCAAAAGTTTTGCATCATCTTCATTTTGTAAAATTAAAGTAGAAGTTGGGCGATTAAGAAGGATTTTTAATATTATTTGAATTCCTTCTCGAAGAACCTGTGTTTTTAAATTTGGGTGTGTGAAAAGGTGGCCTAATCCTCCAAATGCATTGATAATTCTAGGAATTTTATTTAGCCAAGCGATTAAACTTCCATAGATGACAGGTTTCATAGCGACATGGTGAACAAGATCAGGAGATATATTTTTATAGATCTGGTTTAATTCTTTAAAAATAAGAAACTCTGTTTTCAGATTTCCACTTGAACGATTAAAATGATGTAAGGGAATTAGTTTAATTCCAGCTTCTTCAATTTGCTCTTGGCAATAACTCACACAAGTTATTAAAAATACCTCATAGCCTGCCGCGAGAGCTGCTTTTGCAAGAGGAAGACGATGGGTGCAAAAATACCAATCTTCAGAAACAAAATAAAGAAGTCGTTTTGATTTTTTGCTCATAGATTACCTTTATGTTAATTTTACCTATCATAACTTGGAGGCCGCATGAAACAACATCCTAAAATTTCGAGTTCGATACTTTCTGCAAATTTTGCGATCCTGGGACAGGAAGTTGCAGATGTTACTCAAGCCGGTGCTGATTCAATTCATATAGATGTCATGGATGGGCATTTTGTTCCTAATCTCACTTTTGGACCCCAAATTATCAAAGCAATCCGCCCTTATTCTTCTCTTCCTTTTGATGTGCATTTAATGATTAATAATGTTGATTCTTATCTTGAAGATTTTGTGGCTGCAGGGGCCGATCGACTTATTGTTCATCCCGAAGCAGAACCTCATATTCATCGGGTGCTTCAGAAGATTAAAAAGTTGGGTAAAAAAGCGGGACTTGCTCTGAATCCTGCAACCTCTCCTCAGGTTATAGAATATTTGTTAGATGAAATTGATTATCTCCTTATTATGTCAGTGAACCCAGGTTTCGGGGGGCAAAGCTTTATTTATCAGCAACTCGAAAAAATTAAGGTAATTTGTTCTATGGTCGGAGAGCGGCCTATTGAAATTGCTGTTGATGGAGGGGTGACACTTGAAAATGCTCAAAAGATCAGTGAGGCCGGGGCTTCTACCCTGATTGCAGGCACGGCTATTTTCAATAATTTAGGGTATGAAACTAATATAAAACGGCTAAGAGGTGAAATAGCTTAAATTATAATAAATTCTTTCTTGCAAATTCTTTTCACTTGGTTATGATCCATTCATATTTCTTGGAGTGCGGGCGTAGCTCAGGGGTAGAGCACAACCTTGCCAAGGTTGGGGTCGAGGGTTCAAATCCCTTCGCCCGCTCCATTTAATAAGTTAATTTCTACGACTCTCTCTTTTTATCGCTAAGTTTTATTTAAAATCTCCCTTCCTCTGAAGCATTAGAAAAAATCAGCATCACAATTTTCCGTCTTATTTAAAATTTTTAAGTCATTTTTTATGAGGTTATTGTCATGCAAAAATTTATGCTACCTGTTTTGTTCATTCTCTCGTTAATCCCCTGTAGTATTGAAATCGATATTTCAGCACCAAGTTTTCCAGAAATTGCGTCGTATTTTGGGGTCTCAGAAGGAAAAGTAGAAAGGATAATAGCGTATAATTTTTTAGGTTTTTGGATCTCTGCTGTCCTCTATGGGCCTTTATCAGAATGTTATGGCAGAAGGAAAATAATGATTGGGGGGAATGCTATTCTTTTGATGGGGGCTCTGGGGTGTGGAAATGTCTCTACAATAGATCAGCTCTTCATTTGGAGGTTCATTCAAGGACTAGGCGCCAGTGCTTCTGCCGTCGTTGTATTTGCCATGATAGCTGATGTTTATAAAGGAGATAAAGCAATTCGGTTAGTAAGTGCTATGAATGCCATATTAACCTTGAGTATGGCAATTGCTCCTATTATGGGGAGTTTTATTAATCAAGCTTGGGGATGGCGGGGGAATTATTTTATTGTTGCTGGTATATGTCTTATTTCTTGGATTTTGTTGCTTACAATGTTGCCCGAAACAAAGAAAAATTTACAAAAATTTAAGTGGGCGAAAATACAACAAGATTATAGAAAATTATTAAAAAATCCTCAATTTATGTGTGCTTCTTTTGTCCCAAGCATGCTTTACGCTTCTTATATGGCTTTTGTTACATGTGGGGCTTTTTTATATATGGATGTTTTTAATTTTTCCACATTTACATACGCTTGTCATCAAGGAGGGATCATTACGGTCTTCTCTCTCGTAAGTGTGTGTTCGAGCCATATAGGGAGAATTATCGAAAAAAAGAATTGTGCGATGCTAGGTATGGTAATTTCTTTAGGAAGTGCTGTAATCCTTGCCCTTATAAGTTTCTTTCGGCCAACTTCACCTTTTCTAGTGACCCTTTTCATGAGTACTTTTTGTATAGGGTTTGCTCTCTGTTACCCCATTATTTTTAGTCGTTCGTTGGAATTATTTCCCCATATTAAGGGAACAGCCTCTTCCTTAACAATGGCTTTGCGTGCTTTGATTTGTGCTCTCATTGTAAGTTTAACGAGTGTTTTTTGTAATAATAATCCGCGAGCCGTATTTTTGATTATTTTATGCGTAACTTTGCTCGCTTTTGTCATGACAAGATATTATTTCTTTAATAAGATATTTTATGACGTTGATAAAACTAAGCCCTGAGCTTTTTAGTATCCTTAAAACGTTTTAAGAGTATCATAACTGGAGTGGATTTTGGTCCTGAAATAGGAATAAAAAAGACATCCGCTCAAATTACAAAGCATTATACACCCGAAAGTTTAATCGGTCGTCTTGTCATTGGATGTATTAATCTTGACCCAAGAAATATTGCAGGTTTTATATCAGGATTTTTGTTGGTTGGGTGTGCAGATGTTAATGGAGATATTTGTTTGTTAACAACAGAACCTCAAGTTCCCCGCGGCCAAAAAGTTTATTAGGCCGGAAGATTTGAAAATACCCTTGGAGTGTAGGACGAAGAATACAATAGATCTGACATGTATACTCTTTGAAAACACCCCAAGTATTTCTATGATCTGTTATTTATTTCTTTCTCTGGCAAGTTGTACAAGAGCATCCATTTTATCAAGGGCGTTATCAGCAAGGTGTTGCGCGACACGCTCAATCCATACTGATTGACCTGGCCCTGTAACAACTAATGTATTCGTAAGCCGTAATCCCTCTGAAGTTTCTTCCATAACATGAGTGTCGTACATCTCAGCATCCGGATCAGAGAAAGTTGTGCAGTCTGTGAATTTCGAGCCTTCTTCAATCTCAGTCAGCACTATCTTAACTTCTTTTCCGCCTTTTGGGGTTAACTTAAAAAAGTTCCCAACGATGAAAGGACCCTCTATTTGTGAAGAATCGATTCCTTTATTCCATTGTGGCCAGTTATTAACGTCTTCCCATAAATGCCAAATGTCTTCTTTATTTACATCTGTATAAGTCTTGCTAGATGATTTTTTCCACACGCTTTCCTCTGTAGCTTCTGTGGTTTTAATAAACGAAATTAGTAAAAATAAAAAACTAAAAACTTTAATTATAGACTTCATTTTTATACTCCATAAAATTATATAACAAATTGATTTAATTATTTTTTGGACACATATAAATTATATTATATAGATAGATTATATCCAAGTTTACTAATAATTCAATATTATTCTTAATGTTTGGGCATAAATACACTAGTTTGTTGATATAATTTGAAATCCCATTTTTATCTATCTTGGTTAATCATCAGTTATCTGTAGCTAATTTTTTTAGGATCTGAGTCAAAAGTTTTTTATCATTCTTGACTACTTTGCCAAAGAATTCAGCATCAATTTTTTCTACGATGGGAACTAGCTGATGTACTAAATTTTCTCCTTTATCTGTGAGAACGACAGTTTTGGCACGAGTGTCTGTTTCAAGTTCAAATCTCTGTACTAATCCTTGAGAAACCAACTTCTTAAGAGATTTAGATACCGTCATTTTATCGAGCTTGGACCAATTTATAATGAGGGTTTGTGTGGTATCATAATGATGACCTTTGAACCACAAGAGGAGTGCCATAATTACGAATTGGGAATGAGAAATATTATGCTGATCTAATGCTTTCTTAATAAGTCTTTGCCAAATAATAGTTGATTGCCATAGAAGAAATCCAGGGCTATCTTCTGGTTTATCAAACCCGAATGGTAGTTCAAACATACCTCTTTATCCTTCACAAAATTTACAAAATCATCTCTAACGTTTTATTCTATGAGAGTAATACATAATAATGAATTCTAAAGAAGACAATCCTTCTCGAGAAAGGATATAAAAAGTTTTAAGCTAGTGCTTGTGATCGAAGAATGAAGAAATTATAGTAACTATCTAGCTATCTCTTTAGGAGTTATAATGACTTACTTTTCTACCATAAGAAATATCTTTCTGTTTTTTGTTTTTTTCACATTCAGTGGCGCCCAAGATCCTCAATTTCAATATTTAAAAACCCCCGATGGGGTGAACCTTAGAATTGCAAAGTGGATAAATTCCACTCCTAATCTACATTCCAAGACAATTTTATTTCTAGAAGGAAGAGCTTCCTTCATTGAAAAAAATCAAGAAACGATTCAAAATTTGCTGCTTCAAGGGCATGATGTTTGGGTATTTGATTGGCGTGGTCAAGGAGGGTCAAGTCACCTCTTAGAAAATCCTCAAAAGATTCATATTGATGATTACGAAACTTATTTAAAAGATCTTTATCAGATTGTGCATCAAGTCGTAAAACCAAGCGCACGCTTTCCTTTAGTTTTTCTAGGTGTTTCTTTTGGAGGCCATATGGCTTTACGTTATGCGCTTGATCATGGAGAAGATCTAGAAGGGATGATTCTTGTTTCCCCTATGCTAGATATACACACAAAGCCTTTTCCTTATCGTGTGGCTCGGGCATTAACAAGAACAGCCTTATTATTAGGACTTGGTGAAATGTATGCGGTTGGATACGGTGACTATAATCCTCTTGAGGTGGGATTTGAGAAAAATGTGAGCACACAAGATCGTTTTCGCTATGAATGCCAAAAAGAGTTGTGCCTAAATAATATGCCTCTGGTAACAGGAGGGCCAACGTATAGTTGGGTCAATGCGACTTTTAAATCTATTGATTATCTTCAAAAACCGGGTTTTTTAGATTCAATTAAAGTGCCAACACTCATTCTGACGGCAGGTCTTGATAAAGTCGTTAACAATTCACGAGATAAAGAGATTTGCGGAAAAATGGTTGCTTGTCATCAAAAGACATATTCGGAGGCTTATCATAATATTCCCAATGAAAGAAACATTATTAGAGATCAATTTTTGATGGATGTGGCTCAATTTTTAAAAAACTTGAAATCGTATTCACTGGAAAAAGTTGCATCAGAAATAAAAACCAATAAAATGCTTTGATTCAATAATTTTAATTAGTCTTGAAGCTCTGAAACAGCCTTTTTTATTCTTTCGCAGGCTATGCGCAATTTTGCTAAATCTGTGGCATAAGAGAGGCGAAAATACGGCGAAAGCCCGAAGGCTGAGCCAGGGACCACAGCAATGCCATAAGCTTCAAGTAAATAGCTTGCAAAATCTTGATCTGAGTTAATGATTTCACCTTTAAGGACAGACTTTCCTATTACATTTTGGCAATTTATATACATATAAAAAGCTCCCTCAGGAAGGACGCAAGAAAATTCCTTAATTTGTTTCATTTCATTAAAAACAACATTTCTTCTTTCTTGAAGAGTTTTGTTCCAATTTTCCAAAAATGTTTGAGGACCATTAAGAGCAGCTACAGCGGCAGCTTGAGAAATAGCGCTTGGACTAGATGTTGAATGTGATTGGATGTTGGTCATTGCTTGAATAAGCCATTGCGGACCTCCAGCATATCCAAGGCGCCATCCTGTCATTCCATATGACTTAGAAACGCCGTTGAGGGTTAATGTACGTTCTTTTAAATGAGGTTCTAAAGAAGCAATCGCAGTAAAGGGTTCAGAATTGAAGCGGACATGTTCATAAATATCATCACTTAAAATCATCACATGAGGATGTTTTAGTAAAACCTCTGCAATCGCTTTAAGTTCTGCTTTCGTGTAAATAGCACCGGTAGGATTTGAGGGAGAATTTAATATCAACCATTTCGTGCGAGGGGTGATACTTTTTTCCAAGGCTTGTGGCGTAATTTTAAATTGATCCTCTTGTGGGCAATCAATGATAATAGGCTTTCCTTCAGCCAAATACACAATATCTAGATAAGAAACCCAATAGGGGGCAGGAACAATCACTTCATCATTGGGACCTATTGTTGCAAGGAATGCATTGAAGATAGATTGCTTCGCTCCTGTGGACGCTATAATTTCATAAGGTTTGTAATCAAGATGATTTTCTCGCCTAAATTTTTCAATAATAGCTTGTTTTAAAACAGGAGTTCCTCCGACAGCTGTGTATCTCAGGTCTCCTTGCATCATTGCTTCGCAAGCCGCTTCACAAATCCACGAAGGTGTAGGAAAATCGAGTTCACCTGTCGTTAAAGAAATAATGTCATGCCCTTGAGCCTTCAATTCACTAGCTTTTTGACTTAGGCTTAATGTTGAAGAAGGTTTTACAGATTTTAATCTGTCACTTATGAAAAGCATCCCTTATAGCCCCTATTTTAAAGAGAAATTCAAAATATCATGTTAAGAAAATTATTCCTAATAGAATTAAATTCATACTAAATTTTTAGGCCATCGGCGGTGAAGCCATAACCATTGTTCTGGATGTTGTCGAATCCAGCTTTCAAAAAGCTCGTTCATTTGTATTAAGAGATCCGTCGTTTTCTCTTCGAGACTCCCTTTAATCCTTGGTTTAAGAGGAGGATGATAGGTAACCCGAAAATGAGCATTGGGGAGTCTTTCAACCTGAATGGGGATAAAAGGGCAATCAAATTTTAAAGCTATACGGGCTGGAGCAGAAGGTGTCATCGCAGGAATTCCGAAAAAAGGAATAGATTCCCCTTCTCTTAATTTTTGATCTAACAGGATAGAAACAATCTCTCCTTTCTTTAGAGTTTCGAGAATTTTTCGAGCGCCTTCAGGACCTTTCGTGATAACGTTTTGTGCTATTTTTCTATGAATAAAATTAATGATTTTATCTGTTAAAGGGTAATTAAGCCGCCTATATAATTGCGTAATTTTAAGCCCTTTTTGAGTGCCAACCATTGTCGCAAGCTCCCAGTGAGCAAGGTGAGCTAAGAATAAAATGGCGGGCCCACCGTTTTTATGAAGTTGTTCAATAATTTCACTGCCAACAACTTCAACGCGACTATTCGGTTTATAAATTTTAAAGCGTGCAAGAGACATATATTCAAAAAAAGTGCGGGCAAAATTCTCCCACATGCCCGCAACAATTTTCTTACGTTCAGGAAAAGAAAGTTCAGGCATTACAAGTTCAATATTTTTATAAGCACGCTGCGAGAAAGGGAGATAAATTAAAGAAAATCTTGCAATAAAACCAATTCCATTCGAGACCCAGGAAAAAGGTAAGTAATAAAATACAACATAGATAATCCCTATGATGAGAAATTGCACAAGGTCGATAAAAAATCGGAGGAAGTTATTAGATTTTTTTTTCATGAGTTACAGCTTTATAGATAAGGTTTGAAAATAAACTTTCTTCTTCAATCATTACATGAGCACGAATTATTTTTACTTCTGATTGTATGTCATGAGGAAGACGTAAGAAATCCTTTTCAGTTGTGACCAATTGAGCTTTAAGGTGTTTCGCTTGGGCTCGTAATTCATTTAAATCGCGAGACTTAAAAAAATAATGATCAGGGAAAGCTTTTTCTGCGATTACATGAAGGCCATAGTGACGTAACATTGCAAAAAATTTTTCGGGGTGTCCGATCCCTGCAAAAGCATAAATAGGACTGTTTTTTAAGGTTTGGATATCGTTTTCAAAAGGATGAAGATCTCCATGAAAAATAGGACAAACCCCAAGCCATCTTTTTTCTAGGACGTGGCGATCTTTCCCCATCACCATAATAATATTTACTTTCTTAATGGCATTTTCAACAGGTTCTCTCAGAGGACCTGCAGGAAAAATGCGCTCATTTCCCAGGCCATACTCACCATTCACAACGAGAATTGAAAAATCTTTATGAAGCATTGGGTTTTGTAAGCCATCATCTAAGATTAAAATTTCTGCTCCTGCTTTTGTGGCAGCTTTAGCGCCTTTAGCTTTGTTCTTAGCAATCCATGTTGGAATAGTTTGAGCCAATAAAAGAGGTTCATCTCCTACTTCTTGAGCTGTATGAGAAGATACGTCAACTAAAAGGGGCCCCTTGAGATTTCCGCCATATCCTCTTGATAAAATATGAGCATTAAAACCTTGTTCTTTCAGTGTGGTGGCAATCATTTTAGTGAGGGGGGTTTTTCCTGTGCCTCCCATAACGATGTTCCCCACACAGATGACAGGGATAGGGACTTTTATTTTTTGTGTAAATTTTTCTCTTTGAGAAGTGATCAAGCGATAGACAGCAGCTAAAGGTGAAAGAAATTTCTCGTATAAACTTCCTTTATTTTTCCAAAAAAGAGGTGCTTTCATGATTGCTCTCCTATTTGATTGAGATAAGGAGATAAAACTTTGATTACTTGTTCAAGCGTTTTATTTTGAGCTGAAGCAAGATCAAAAGCAGCCTGAGATAATTTTTGGCATAAATGAGAATTATTTAGTAATTCAATAACTTTTTCAGCAAGTTGCGTAGAATCTTTAATTTCAATACTTGCTTGATGAGTTTGGAATAAAGCAACTAATTCACGTGATTTATGAGTATAAGGTCCATGCAAGATAACAGAATGAAGTAAAGCAGGTTCAATGAGATTATGACCTCCGATAGGAACAAGAGAGCCTCCGACAAAAACGATATCGTTTAAGCGATAAAAAAGTCCTGTTTCTCCTAACGTATCGCATAAATAGATTTCAGTATCATTAGAGGGAAGTTCTCCCATAGCGCGTCTGGCAATCTTAAAATTTTTATGAAGCTGTTCGATAATTTCACTTCCTCTTTCAGGATGTCGAGGGATAATCATCGTAAGAAGGTCAGGATAATTCTGACGGATCAAAGCATGAGCTTCTGAAATGAGAATTTCTTCAGAAGGATGTGTACTTGCAGCCAGCCAAGTAGGGCGTTGTTTAATTTTCGTTTGCAATTCTTTTAAGTCATTTTCTTGATAACTTAAAGGGTTTGATGAAAATTTTAGATTCCCGATTGTAATGACGTTAGAGGCACCTAAGGATTTTAATCGGGAAGCTTGTTCTGAAGAGGGGGATATGCAGAAGGCAAAACAGTTTAGAAGAGATTTTATAAACCCTTTTAGCCAACGCCATCGTTGATAAGAGCGATCAGAAAGTCGCGCATTTAGAAGGATCAAGGGAATTTTTTGGCTGAATGTCTCTAACGTAAGATTTGGCCAGAGTTCTGATTCAATCCATATAGCAAGAGAAGGTTGCCAATAAGCAAGAAATCGACGAACCCATCTTTTAGCATCAAAAGGAACAAATTGATGAAAAGATTTTTTTGGAAGGCGTTGTTCAATTAATTTTGCAGAACTCATTGTACTCGTTGTTATTAAAAAATTTAAGGTGGGATAGCGTCGATTTAAATGGTCAACCAAGGTCAAGATAGATAACGATTCCCCAACACTGGCAGCATGAAACCAAATTAAAGATCCTGGGGGTCTTTTTAAGGTGGGAACACCATATCTTTCCCTATAGCGAGTGGCATCTTCTTTGCCTTTTTTCAGGCGTAGATGTACATGGTGTTTAAGGAAAGGTTCTATTAAATAAGATGTTAGAAAACGATAAATGGATAAAAGCATTACTTTTCTTCATCTGCGAGGATAGGGGCATGTCCGCAAAGTTGATCTGCATGGTTAGAAATATGTTTGAGTGCGGTTTCAACTTTTAAAAGAGCCTCTTGAGTTTCTTCTTCTGTAGCAGAAGGTGAAACATAAATCGGATCTCCTGTAATAAAAATATTTTTACCAAAAGGAAGAGCAAGAATGAACCTATCCCAAGAATTTATAACTCGTCGACGTGTCGTTGAATAGCTTATTGGAAGAATAGGACAGCCTGCTAATTTTGCAATCTGTACAACGCCTCCTCTTGCTTTAAAACGTGGACCTCGTGGACCATCTGGTGTAATTCCAATACAATTTTGGTCTTTTAAAAGCCTTAATAAATGACGAAGGGCTTGGGTACCACCTTTTGTCGAAGAGCCTGCCACGCTTAAGATTCCATAATGTTTAACAGTTTCTGAAATTAAAAGTCCATCTCGATGAGCAGAGATTAACATATACATTTTATTTTTTTTGCCAGCCCAAGAAAAACTCATCATTAATAAACGATTGTGCCAAAAACAGAGGATAAAAGGAGTATTTGAATGAAGAAGATTATCCATGGCTTCTCGATTAATCCATTGTTGCTTTGAAGTAATAAAGACAAACTTTATATAATAAGCAATTAAGTGAGAAAAGCCACGAATGATGAAAGGATTTTTTAAAAGTTTTTTGAAAAAACGCATTTATTTTTCTCGTATGTGTGGCTCAGCAAATTGAGCTTTACAAAGCTGGGCATATCGGGAGTTATTTGTTATTAACTCATGATGTTTTCCTGAAGCAATCACTTGGCCGTTTTCAATAACATAGATGATATCCGCACTTACGATGGTGGCGAGGCGATGAGCGATAATAAGAGTCGTACGCTTCGTCATCAGAGTTTTTAAAGCAAGTTTCACTTTTCGTTCAGATTCTGCATCGAGAGCGGATGTAGGTTCGTCTAATAAAAGAATGGGCGCATTTTTGAGGATCGCTCTTGCAATCGAAAGTCGCTGACGTTGTCCTCCTGAGAGTCGAACACCATGTTCTCCAACAGGCGTATCGTATCCTTGAGGGAGTTCAATAATAAATTCATGAGCTGCAGCCGCTTTAGCTGCTTCAATAATTGCATTTTCAGAGGCGCCAGGATAACCGAATTCAATATTTCTTCGAATTGTATCATCGAATAAAATAACGTCTTGACTTACTAAAGCAATATTTTGACGGAGGGATGTAAGATTTAAGTGCCGAACATCAACACCGTCAATGGTAATTTCCCCTTCAGTAACATCATAGAAGCGAGGAATAAGATTCATGATTGTGGATTTGCCAGCTCCACTTGTTCCCACAAGAGCAACAGTTTTTCCAGCAGGTATTTCAAAGGTAAGTAAGTTGAGGATTTGAGATTCTTTATTGTAGGAAAAATTTACATTATCAAAACGAATTTCGCCTTTAGTAATTTTTGCCATTTTTGCTTGAGGTAAATCAACCACTTGAGCTTTTAAATCAAGGAATTCAAAGACACGGCTTGCAGAGGCTAATTGATCTTGAAGGTTAGCATTTAAATTTGCTAAGCGCTTCAAAGGTTCATACATCATTAAAAGAGCTGTGATAAATGAAAAAAAAGTTCCAGGATTTTGCTGACCTCGGACAACGGCGTGACCTCCGTAAATAATAACAAGAGCAATTGCAAGGCCCCCTAAAAATTCCATAATCGGATGTGAGGCTGCACGCACGCGGACAGCTTTTAAATTTTTACGGCAAATTTCTTCAATTGTTTCGTGAATTTTATGACGTTCATATTTCTCCATGCAATAGGACTTAATAAGTCGAATGCCTTGAAAAGCTTGAGTTAGTAAAATTGTTAATGTTGCTGTTTCTTTTTGAATGTTAGCAGAAGCCTTTCGCATTTTTTTACCAATTTTTACCACGGGTAAGATAGCGACAGGGACAACGAAAAATGAGATTGAGGCCATAAACCAGTCTTGATAAAACATAAACCCAATAAAACCAATAAGCATTAAGCCATCTTTTCCAATATTGGTTAAAGTTCCAGTGACAGCAGTATGTAATTTAGTGACGTCGTTCATAAATCTTGAAACAATTTCACCGCTGGGCGTTGCATGATAGAAAGCAAGGTCACCTTCAAGAAGATGATTAAAAAGGTCAGCTTGAAGATCGGCAATAATGCGTTGTCCAACATACGCCATCGTGACTGATTCTGCATAAGTAGAAAGGCCTTTTAATAGAAAGACGACGCATATCCCTACTGTAAGGGGCCATATCATAGTGGCATCTTTGGCGACAAAAATATCATTGATGATAGGTTCAATAAGTTTAGCTGAAGAAACAGAAGTTGCGGCAACAATAATCATTGAAATAAGGCCTAGACATATTCGACCTATATAAGGGCGTGTATAATCTGTAAGCAGCCGTTTAACAAGAAATCGTGTCGTGGGATCTCTGAAAGATACTTGTTTCTTTTTCGTCAAAAAGGAGTCCATCTCAGTGTTTAATTAAGTTAATAAAGGAATATATCATAATAAGAGTCAAAAATACTTGCAGAAAATGGTGGGCATTATAGGATTCGAACCTATGACTCCCTGATTAAAAGTCAGGTGCTCTACCGACTGAGCTAAATGCCCCACTTAGTTGGAACAACATGAACTTAAGGGCATCAACTCATTTGGTCAACTTAAAATTTAATAAATTTTAGACTTTTTACTTCAAACCCTTGACGTAAGTCTAAAAGCTGAATAGTTTGCGGGAGCAGGGCCTGTAGTTCAGGGGTTAGAACGCACCGCTCATAACGGTGTTGTCGTAGGTTCGAATCCTACCGGGCCCACCATCTCTCAAAAACATACTTCCTAAATAAAATATAAGAATATTAATTATTATCTTCGAAGTATTAATTTTTAATTGAAGTAGAAAAACATTTAAATTTGAAACTTTATTATAAAAATATCATCTTATATTATTAAATTATAAAAAATATTTAAATAATAGGGGGGTAAAATGACAAATTTATATAAAAAATACTTTTTATTTGGGGGTATTTTTCTTTTGGGTGGATGTTCTTTTCAAGATCAAGGCATAAAAAATACAAACCTTCGGGACAAGGTAATAGCCTGTGGTGCCGGATTTTCTGAGGCAGCCTTAGGAACTTTAGGTGGAGAGCGTAGGGGAGATATACAGGCAGATGCTGGTTTAAAAATTTCTACGGAGGAAATTATTTTCTCAGAACTTCCTCCCGAAGATAGATTAAATGCCTACAAGGATTACATTAGATGTATAAAATCAACTACTTTTCCCCTCGATAAAAAGACCTCAAGCTAAGATAAAGGGGGGTGTTATACGAAAGGGAAGATCTTTTTTGCTAATTCTAGAAAACGTTCGGGACTAAGGCGATCTTCTAAATTCCAACAACTTGCCAGTATAAGGCGAACAAAATACCATTCCCGAACAGTGCTCAGAGAGTCATTAAAATAAGTGGCTACGTATTCTGTGTCGGCAATGGGATCGATAATAAAAGCCCAGATTTCACTCATCGGGGGGCCGATAACCCCTTGGGGATCAATGACGATCCATTTTTTATCCTGTAAAAGAATATTATCGTGATGTAAATCTCCATGTAGCAAGACATGCGGTCGAGAATGAGTAAGGAGTCTATTTTTTAAAAACCGGGCTTTCACAAGATATTCATGAGGAATATTCCATTCTTTATCCAGGGTTTTTAAAAGATCCGCTATAGCAGGAAATGAGGTTCTAGCATTTTGAGAGAGAGGGGCTTGATGAAGCCTTTCCATTGTTTGACACATGAAAAGACGAGCTTCATCTTTTCGATCAGGAAGATAAGTCTTTAAAGAAAGGCCTGGTATAAGTTGTTCTAACAAGAGAGCATGCTTATCAGAATGAAGAACTGAAACGCGCCATATTTGGAGAAAAATTTTAAAGTTGTCTCTTCTGTTTGTAAACGTTCTGCATCAAGAGATAATTTTAAAATGATGGGGTTTTCTTTTTGAAAACCTGATAAGACATAGTTATAAGTCATTGTTTCTATGGGCTGTAGATGAGTTAAATTCCAAATTTGAGAAATTTGACATACCAAATCTGGAAGGCGATGAAGCCATTCTTGTCCTCTACGACCATAGATACTTATGATATTTTTTTCGAAAGTATTCATTGAATTTTGCGTGTTTATATATCAGTTGAATTCAGAGTACTCTAGATTCTAAAAAGAGAAAGAAAAAAGATGACAGTTCAACAAGTGATCATTTCTGCTAACGACGTAGATATGCGTTTGTTGAATTGGTTAAAACGTTACTATCAAGGGATGCCTTTTAACCAATTACAAAAATGGTTGAGAACAGGTCAGATTCGTCTTAATGGAAAGAGAGTTAAGGGAAATGAGAATTTGTTACTCAATCAAGAACTCAGACTTCCTTCTTATACGTCACTGATTGAAAAACCACAATCACCCATACAAAAACCTCTAAGCCCTCAAATTTTAAGAAAAGTTCAAGAAGCTATAGTGTATCAAAATGATCAGTGGATTGTGCTTAATAAGCCGCAAGGTTTGGCAACACAAGGAGGCACAGGGATTAAGGAAAGTGTTGATCAAATTATGACAGCTCTTTTTCCGGCAGCTCCTAAACTTACGCATCGCTTAGATAAGGATACAAGTGGCCTTCTCTTGTTGGCGAAAACTCTTGAAGACGCGCGTTGGATGACACAAATGTTTAAGGAAGGCGAGGTTACCAAAACTTATATTGCTCTTGTTGTTGGTTCCCTGAAGAAAAATAAAGGAACGATTAGCCTTCCAATGTGTAAACTTCCTGGAAAAACAGGTGAGCGTATGGTTGTAGATTTTGATGAGGGTTCGCAAGCTATCACTCATTATCAAGTTCTTGAAACTCAAAATAACTTATCTTTACTTAAACTTACGCCGATGACAGGAAGAATGCATCAGTTGCGGCTTCATTGTGCTGAGATAGGGGCCCCGGTTTTAGGAGATGGGAAGTATGGCGGTAAAAAAGCACATCCTGAGGGGAATCGCTTTACTCTTCATCTTCATGCCCATCAAATTGAATTTACAGATCCCCGAGGAAAATCGAGGGTTTTTAAAGCTGAATTACCAGACCATATGATGAGATCATTAACGCAATTCAGATTTAATCTTTCACATTTTTAAGTCTAAATTATTAGACTTGTTATAAAGTTTGGAAAATATCTTTAAAATTTATTATCTTTAGGGAAACCGAAAGGCGGAAGTTTCCCTGTTTGAGCTCGAGTGCCAAGCCAAGGACGTAAATCTGTAACCGTTCGGTTTTGATTTCCATAAACCCAACTTAAACCTTGGCTGAGTGTAAAGACCTTTAAATCTGAAAAAACGGCCCCTTTATATTTCTGTAGAATGACTCCTTTACCTCGGGAAAGTTGAGGAATTTCAGTAATAGGAAAAATTAATAACTTACGATTAGTTCCAATAATCGCTACATGATCGCCTACAACAGGAACGCATTTTTCAGCTTTCACCTCCTCATTTAGTATAAGAACTTGTTTGCCCATTTTTGTTTGAGCAAGCGCTTCTTGAGTTTCGACGATAAAGCCTTTCCCGTCTGAAGTTGCGACTAAGTATTTTTGATCAAGCATGTTAGCTTTAATGACAAATACGGAAAGGATTTCATCCTCATTCCCAAGATCAATTAAAAGGCGTAAAGCTTCTCCATGACCTCTACCACTTGGAAGTTTATCAATCCCCAACGTGTAGAAACGACCGTTTGAAGAAAAAATTAAAAGTTTGTCAGTTGTCTCACCTTCAAGAATAAAACGTTCTTCATCTCCTTCTTTATATTTTATATCCTCATGCGTAAGCTGATGTCCTTTAAGGGTACGAATCCAATTTTTATTTGAACAGACAATCGTAACAGGCTCTTTTTCTAAAAAGGCTTCAAGTGGAACATCCGCAAGCTGAGGAGCTGTTTCAAAAGTTGTCCGACGTTTTCCAAAAGGATGTGCGGAGCCAAATCCTTTTTCTATTTCTTTAATTTCTTTCGCGATGGTATGCCATTGTTGTTTTTCTGATGAAAGTAGTTCTTGAAGTTCTATTTTTTCTTGTTCAAGGGCTTGGAGTTCTTTGAGGATTTCAATCTCTTCAAGTTTTCGCAATGTGCGTAGACGCATATTTAAAATAGCTTCTACTTGAATATCTGAGAGAGCCCACCGCTTTTGCATTTCAAGCTTCGGATCATCCTCTTCTCGGATAATGCGAATAACTTCATCTAAATTTAAGTAAGCAATTTGATATCCTTGAAGAACCTCAAGACGATGATCAATTTGCTTAAGACGATAGTTGGATGTCCGCTGTAAAACTTGCTGACGATGTTTAAGAAAAGCCTGCAAAACTTCTTTTAAGTTCATCACCTTCGGAATGCGTCCTTCATCTAGGACGTTCATGTTCATATTAAAACGAATTTCAAGATCTGTTTGTCGGTAAAGAGCTTCCATCAGGATCAAAGGATCAATAGTACGATTCTTAGGGATAAGAATGAGTCTTATATCTTCAGCTGATTCGTCTCTCACGTCGCTGAGAAGGGGAATTTTCTTCTCAACAATTAAATCTGCGATTTTTTCAATCAAGCGTGCTTTTTGGACTTGATAAGGAATTTCAGTGACGACAATTTGATATG
Source organism: Candidatus Paracaedimonas acanthamoebae (assembly GCA_017307065.1). Lineage (NCBI taxonomy): Bacteria > Pseudomonadati > Pseudomonadota > Alphaproteobacteria > Holosporales > Caedimonadaceae > Candidatus Paracaedimonas > Candidatus Paracaedimonas acanthamoebae. The sequence goes on along the minus strand of JAFKGL010000011.1, from coordinate 22,511 downwards.
AGCCTCCTTTGAGAGGTTCAATCTCATATCGTGAACGTAACCGGAAACTACCTCGGCCAGTCTCATAAGCTTTTAAAATATTCTCATGGGGTTCGACAAGTAAACCTCCCGTGGGGAAATCTGGCCCAGGGAGTACTTGAAGAAGTTGAGAAATGGAAACAGTTGAATCTTTAAGGAGAAGTTGAAGCGCCGCACAAATTTCCCCTACGTTATGAGGCGGAATGTTAGTTGCCATGCCTACAGCAATACCTACTGCGCCATTTGCTAAAAGATTGGGGAATTTAGCTGGAAGGACGAGAGGTTCTTCAGTCTCATTGTTATAAGTTTTTTTAAAATCAACAGCTTCTTCATAAATACCTTCAAGCATATAGGCGGCGGCTAATGTAAGACGAGCTTCGGTATATCGCATGGCTGCAGCGTTATCGCCATCCAAGCTTCCGAAATTTCCCTGGCCATCAATCATCAGGTAACGGAGAGAGAAATCTTGGGCCATACGGACCATGGATTCATAAATCGGATCATTGCCATGGGGGTGATATTTCATCATCACATAACCCACAGCACTTGCTGATTTCCGATAAGGTTTATCTTGAGTATTCCCAGATTCTCCCATGGCATATAGAATGCGTCTTTGAACAGGTTTTAGACCATCTCTGACATCAGGAAGTGAGCGCGCAGTGATGGTGGACAAAGCATAACTTAAATAGCGCTCAGAAAGAGCTTCATTAAGAAGCGTATCTTTAACTCGACCAATAGAATCTGTCATTCCGACCTCAATTTATAAGATTGGCGCGCGAGCCGATTTTTAAAGCGTTCGCGAGCTTCGGGTAATTTTAACCCATGAAGGCCAAATAAATAACGATTTAAAAAGTATTCATTTAATTCAAGCACTGCTAAAAATTCCTTACTTGAAAGAGAAATCTCATGCCTCTTAGATTCTGTCAAGCAGGGAGGAAGTTTTAAAAGACGATCTTGATAGGGAGAGCCCGCAATTTTAGAAACAGCACGTCCTGTACGGGGGGAAATGAAGATAAGATCTTGCTTGCTTCCTGTCGCAGCGCATGTGGAAAAATCTAAAGAAATCCCGGCATATTTTAGGAGGATAAGTTCAAGATCAATCAAAAACCAAGACCAATTTTCATGGGTTAAATTATAAAGAAATTTTTGAAAAACATTAAAAATCTCTTCGTGAGGTTCGCGTTCAGGAAGAGTGGCATCAATAAGGGCACAAGCCGTATTAAGAGCTTCCAGTTGGAGCGGATTTTGGAAAATCATTGCAAAGGCGCTGTGGATATTTTCAAGGCGCCAAGTACCCATGTGTTCGGGTAAGCGAGCTTGCCATGAGATATCGCAAAGGTTTCCCAGGTGAAAAACTTGTTCTGCTTTTTTATTGAGTCGTGTAACCCCCATATGGCGACCGTGGGTATGCGTCAACAAAGTGACAATAATTTTATCTTCACCAAGTCGCTTAAGTGCAATAATGATGCCTTGATCTTTCCACTGCAAACTAGAACCCCTTTGTACTTTATAAGGAAGGCTTTAAATTAAATAGACTTTTAATTTTGGCCAAGTTTAGCATTCTAGTCTTAAATTTTTAAGCGACTTTCGGTAAATTAGAAAGATTCTTTGTTTTCTTTATAAAATCAACGATGTAATCACCTAATAAGCGGATCTTTTTTGATTCTTTTAAATGCTCAGGATAGACATAATATGCATCAATAGAAGGGCCTTCCACCTCAGGTAGAACTTCAACTAATTTCCCACTTCTGAGAAGTAAATTTTCTTGAGCAAGTGTAGCAATGCCTAGGCCTTGTTCTGCTGCATGGTAAGGGCTGCAGACAACCATGTAAGGTTCTCGCAATTTATCTTCTTTCATTCCTAAAGTTAGATGCCACTTAAGATCTGATAGCGTATGTCCATCTGCTCCATGTGTGATCATATAATGAGAATCTAGATCTTCTACGGTTTTCGGAGTTCCATGAGCATTTAAGTAATCTTGGCTTGCAAATAATTTTAAGTGGAATTCCATAAGATGACGCTGAATCCAGGTTGGTCGATCTGGCATAAACGGAATAATGGCTGCATCCACTTCATTAAGATTAAAGTCATTAAGGCGTTCAATAGGAATCATATGGAGTCGAATTTTGGGATATTGCTTTAGAAATTCCGCAATATATTGGATAAGAATAGTTGTCGTCCAACCGCCCGGAATAGCAATCCTTAATATGCCTTGAGGTTCAATACCAACCTCACTTAAGAGTGAACGAGCGGCATCAAGTTCTGCAAAAACTTTATGAGTTGATTCAAAAAGAACTTCGCCCTGATCGGTGAGGCTAAGTCCTCGGCCTTGTCGATAAAACAAGGGAGCTTTAAGGCGATGTTCAAGATCACTAATATGTCGACTTATAGCTGAAGGGCTTAAATTTAGCTCACAATTTGTGAAACTCTTGGCTTTTGCTGCATAGTAAAAAATACGTAACTTATCAAGATCCATGATATTTCCTTAATATTATTTTAGCTATGGAACTAATGTAAGAACCAATTTTATTATTACAAGGCCAAAACTTCGTTTATATTTTTACTTTTTTTATCCTGAATGACAAATGTAAAATTATTTATCAAGCTATGCAAAAAATGCAACTCTTAGAATTTCTATCACAAATCAAAAAAATTAGTTTTTTAGGACTTAAATTATGACAATTTTTATTTTATCGCTTTCAAAAAGTTTTCTTCAGCAAAACGCCAGTTTATAAGATGATTTAAGAAGGTTTCCAAATAATCAGGGCGGCGATTTTGATAATCTAAATAATACGCATGCTCCCAAACATCGCAGGTTAAAAGGGCCATTTGACCGTGGACCATTGGAAGATCTGCATTGCCTGTTTTTGTGATTTTTAATTTTCCATTTTCATATACAAGCCATGCCCAACCAGAGCCAAATTGTGTTATGCCTGCTTGCTTAAAAGCATTTTTAAATTCTGAAAAGCTCCCAAAATCTTCATTTATTTTAAGTGCTAAAGCCCCTTGAGGTTCTGCGCCCCCATTAGGCATCATGGAATTCCATAAAAATGTATGATTCCATATTTGGGCCGCATTATTAAAGATACTGCTTTTAGAAGGATCTTGAGCTGTATGCATAATGATTTCTTCTAACGTAGAGGTCGCAAGATCGGTCGCGTCAGTAAGAAGATTATTAAGATTGGTGACATAAGCTTGATGATGTTTCCCGTGATGAAAGTCAAGAGTGCGGGCTGAAAGATAGGGTTCCAAAGCATCCTGTGCATAAGGAAGAGGAGGAAGTGTAAATGCCATTTGTTTACCTTTCGATTGTTTTATTTTTAATCAATTAAAGAAAGAGGAAAATCTTATTTCCCTCTTTTAGGATCTTCTTTGCGACCGGCCCGTCCAAAATTCCCAAATATTTGATGAAGGAGGGGGTGGTTATAGCCTGCAGAAGGTGTAATCTCTGTGCTTGGAGTGATTTCTTCTTCAGGGTTTGTTTGTATTAAAACCTCTTTTACTTTATCGGTTGCATCAAAGCGAATCATAATAAGTTTTTGTTCAAGAGACGTTGGTTTAAAGAAAGAAAGACTTTCTGTGACTTTATAATAATAAATCCATGTATTTTCATCAAAAAGTGTTGTGCTTGAAGGGCTGCCAAGCAGACGAAAGACATCTTCTTTAGTTTCTTGACCAGACTTTATTTTTGCAACTTCAGCTAGATCAGGTAATTTTCCACGATGATCAATACGGGGACTACAACCGACAAGCATAAGAAAAGAGCTTACGAGCAGACAAAAACTTAAATTCCAAACCATGAAGTTCTCATTAATTAAATGTTTGAATATATGTTGACTTTGCACGTCAATTTATAAAAGTCAATATAGCTTAGGACATAAAACTTGCCTTTCACAATAAAAATTCTTATAAAATTTAAGAAAATTATCGGAGTTTCATAATAAAATGATTCTAACTTGTCCTTCTTGTCAGAAACGCTACATGATTGAATCACGTGAAATTGGGTCAAAAGGAAGGCTTGTCCGTTGCGTTGCTTGTCGACATACGTGGCACCAAGACTTAGATGAAGATATGGCAGCTTTGGCAGATTTAACAGCAGATTTCTTTGTCGAAAAAGAGAATGTTGTGGTTGCAAAGCGCTACCCTACAATGTGGATTCTTATGGTTGTGGGTTTCATTCTATTGCTAGGGTCTTTCTTTATGGCTCGGAATACCATTGTTGCGCATTGGCCAAGTACGGGGAAAATTTTTTCAAAAATTGGTTTTTCAATCTCAAATCCGACTGAAAATTTGCAAATAGAAAATATCACTCCTATTCAGATTACCCAAGGGACAAATTCGTTGATTGTTTTAAAGGGGGAACTTGTAAATACATCTTCTTTAATACGAACGATTCCAACACTTCACATTGTTGTAAAAGGCGAATGTAAGAGAGCTCCTGTGACCTCTCAGTTGAAAATGCACTTGAAACAAACATTAGCAAAAATGCTGAAAAGTTCTGTAACCGGAGATGGGCTTTGTACTTTAGAAGAATGGGACTACACTCTTTCTGAATCCCGCTTATTTCCATCAGAACGTTTAAGTTTTGAAACAACGCCTCATCCTATGGTAGAGGGCGCAAAAGATATTACAGTTGAATTTTAGGAGATTTTTATGACTTTAATCGCGACTTCTTGGGATGCTTTTTTTCAGGATGAATTTAAAGAACATTTGAAGGTAGCTGAAGAAACCCAAGGAAGTCTACAAAACCAGTTTGTGACTCTCGTGGAGTTGGCAATCGAGGCCTTGCAAAAAGGGGGAAAAATAATCTTTTTTGGAAATGGCGGCAGTGCAGCTGACTCTCAGCATTTGGCAACAGAGCTTACCGTGCGGTATCGTAAAAATCGTGCGGCTCTTGCGGCGCTCGCTTTAACGACGGATAGTTCTGCGTTAACAGCCATTGGAAATGATTTTGGTTTTGATCATCTTTTTGAAAGGCAATTAGAAGCTCTTGCTAAGCCGAATGATCTTGTGATTGGAATTACAACTTCAGGCAAAAGCCCGAATGTTATTTTAGCCTTTAAAAGGGCGCAAGCCTTGGGACTTAAGACAGTTGCTTTTACCGGCGGAACAGGTGGAGAATTGCCAGGAATGGTCGATTTAATGTTATGTGTTCCTTCGTTTACAACAAGCCGTATCCAGGAAATGCATATCACTTTAGGGCAAATGTTGTGCGGAGCATTGGAAGATTTTTTTGCTGACGCTCAAGGCTCATGATGATTTCTTCTGCAGATTTTGATTCTTATTTTGATCAGTTAGCTCAGACGCGTTTGTTATGTCTGGGGGATATAATGCTTGATTGTTTTATGTATGGTCGAGTGGAGCGTATTTCTCCTGAAGCCCCTGTGCCTGTATTTCATATGACGCATAAAACAACTTCTGTGGGAGGGGCAGGAAACGTGGTGCGCAATCTCTCTGCGCTCGGCGTTGAAACTTCTTTTTGCGGGTTGATTGGCAAGGATAATGAGGGCGAAGAATTAACCAAACTCATCGATGAACTTCCTCGAACAAAGGGGAATTTAATCCAAGATCCTTATCGCCCAACCACTCATAAAATTCGCTATCTAGCTCATAATCAACAAATATTGCGAGCTGATAATGAAGCGACTTTTCCCCTTTCTTCTGACATTCAAGTGCAAGTGAGGCGATATTTTCAAGACCAGCTTCCTTTAGTTGGGGGTGTCATTTTCTCAGATTATGGAAAAGGGATGTTGCATCCGGCTCTTTTAAAAGAGTTGCTTTCGCTCGCAAAACAAGCCGGAAAACCTGTTATTGTGGATCCAAAAGGGTCAGATTATAGTATTTATCAGGGGGCAACGGTTCTCACGCCCAACCTGAAAGAGCTTGCGCAAGCCACACGTATGCCCGTTTCTACGGATGAGCAAATTGTTGAAGCTGCGTTGAGCCTCATCCATAAATACGATATTGGAGCGGTGCTTGTAACGCGAAGCGAGCAAGGGATGAGTTTAATCCGAGCAGATCAAGAGTCCTTTCATATTCCAACCCATGCTATCGAAGTTTTTGATGTTTCTGGGGCGGGTGATACGGTTATTGCGGCGTTTTCAGCTTTTTTGTTAGGTGGTGCTTCTTTTGAAGAGGCTGCGTACCTTGCAAATGTAGCGGCAGGGTTAGTGGTGGCAAAGGTGGGTACGGCAACTGTCGGTTCAGACGAAATTCAGCATATTCTTAAAAAGAAAAATATTTCTTCTATAAAAAGTAAGGATGTGAACCTTTCAGAGGCCAATGACATGGTCATTCAGTGGAAGCGTCAGGGACTGAAGATAGGATTTACAAATGGATGCTTTGATTTGCTTCATCCGGGGCATATTGCGCTTTTGCGAGAAGCAAAATCCAAGTGTGATAAATTAATTGTCGGATTGAATAGCAATAAGTCAATTCAGCGCTTGAAGGGGTCTCAACGCCCTATCCAATCTGAAGAAGCGCGAGCAACGGTTCTAGCATCTTTAGAGATGGTCGATATGGTGGTTATTTTTGAAGAGGATACGCCGATCAATCTTATCCACACCTTGCGCCCTGATGTTCTGATTAAAGGGGCTGATTATACCGTTGATAAGGTTGTGGGGGCGCGCGAAGTCCAAAGTTGGGGCGGAGAAGTCTTGTTGGTTGAATTGATCCCAGAACAGAGTACGACAAGAACCGTCCATAAAATAAAAGAAGTGCAATAAACTTTTATTTCTCAAAAGTCTAATTTATTAAGAGTTAATCTTTTTGAGGGACGAGCATATCTGAAAACTGATGATTCACATCCCGATGTTTACACTCATCATTCCGGATTACCACAATTAACTCCTTTAATTTGGCTGTTTTTGGAAGGTTCCAGTATTCATGAGCGAGCTGGGGAATCTCACAATTAGGGATTCTACCTTCTTCAACTTCCGTTAAATATTGCGTGTAGCTGATGACGGCTTCTTCTTCAAGGTATCCCACAAGACGATGAGCCGTTTTGGCTGAGCAAATATAGAGAATTAAATAGAGGGTATAAAAAATCCCTTGTGCAGCAATGATCAAGAATCTTTCAAGCGTATTCGGTTGTGCAATATGAATGAATGTCATGAGGTGCATTCTTTCATTTTCAGCTTCATCTAATAGTTCTTTGATCCATCCATGATCGTCTTCGATTTTTCTTAAGGATCTGAGGTGGCGTAACATGCCTGCAATCATGCCTGGAATGGCCGCAACGGTTTCTAAAACAACCGCGCGATGACCATACCTTTTTCTAAAAAAAGCATCGGCAAAGAAGCGCATAAATCGTACAATGCGAAGGGCAATATGGTCTTGAATCGTTCTAGGTTTGCGGTGAACTTTTAAAGGGTGTAGTGGTGTCATCAACATTTCTCATCGTTTTAGAAATAATTGTGAAGCACTTATGTGCCTACCACGTTATGGTTGCAAAACCAAGGTTTAAATAACGTTAAAATTTGATTTTTATCTTGCTTATTGACAGGAGATTCTTAGGGCAAAAAATGGAGAGGGGAAAATTTTTTCCCTCAGGCATAAAGTTTTTATAAAATTGTTGCGCATGTTTCAAATTTATTTAAAAAAATTCTTCAAATATAAGTATTTATTAAAAATTAAAGAGATGTTTTAAGAATACATTAAAAAATAAACATAAATAAATAAAGTAAATGTCAATTTATTAAATAACAAATTGAATTCTATGTCTCTATTTGACAAAAGTTTTTATAAAAAATTGAATAAATATCGCTGCTATGTTCAAGAAAATAATTTTTTGAAAAAAAAGTTGACAACTGTCAGTGATAGTATATTTACATAAGCAGGTAAGTTAAAATTTAAGACAATTTGTGTACATAAGGAAAATTATAATGAAGAATTTTGCGCAAAATAGCTCTTTTCTAAGAATTCTTAGTGTTTGCATGATTTTTTCCGGATTTGGCATAAATGTTGATAAGTGTGTTGCGAGTGCGTTAGAGGAAGAGGCTCAAGAAGGAATTGAAGGTATTCATACTCTTTTGGTTCCTATGGTAATTCCAGATCCAGATCCTTTTGATATAGAGATTCCGAAACCTTTGGCATTAGATGATATTGTTGTTCCAGATCTTGACGGGCAAGCTTTTTGGCACGAAATGATCAGTTTAAAAAAAGATGATGAGGCGCGAGACAAACGGATAGATCAAATAGATACTTGTTTTTGGTCTGTTGTGGATTTGCCAAGTATGTTTGAAGAGCATAACTATGACGGAGTAGATTTTAAAAAGGCTTTGTTAGCGGGAAACTTTAAACTCGTCGTTTCTTTAAAAGGTACTCCTTATGAAATAGAAAAATATACAGTAAACAATGAAGAATTTCCACCGAGTATAGTATTACATAAAGCTGTAAAGGATTGGCCTGCTTTGCAGGAAGGTTTTTTTAGTATTAACCAAGGTATGCAATTGTTACGTGAACGTATTTTGAAACTTGCTGGACAAGAACAAGAACTGCTCAATTTGCTCGCTCAATTTAAGCAAAAAGGCATGAAGTTCAGACAAAAGTATATCCAATTGAAAACGGTGAAAAATAAAAAATTAAAAGATTCCAATAAGAAATTAGACGAAGAAAATAAAGCACTTAAAGTGCGTGTGGCTCAGCTTGAGCAAGAGGTGGCTGATAGGAATATACCTCCCATAGCACAGCAAGTGATTGTCCCTACTGAAGAAGGTTTTTCTTTGTGGAGATGGTTCACGCGTCTTTTTTCAAGAACTACAAAAAAAACGGATGAAGCAACACCACTTATTATAAATACAGATGCAAACGAAAAGGTTTAAAAAAGGAGTAAATATGATGAAAAAAGAAACTATTATTTATACAATTCTGTGTAGTCTAATGATGACAAGTGCCGCAGTGGCTTCGAATGACGATATCCTGGACGAGTCCAGAGATGCGTATAGAACACCAAAGACAAAAAAAGCTGTCTCAAGGATAACGAAGGAAGAGTTTACACCTACTTCTTTTGAAAAGCTAAGAATGAGAGCAGTTTCTAGATTAGAATCAGAAAAACGAGAAGAAGCAGAAGAGCTACAGGCTCAGGCAGAAAAAAATCGCTTGCTAGAAGAGGTTGAGTCAAAAAAACAAGCTCAAACTGCGAAGCATGAAAAAGAGTTGGAGGAGCTAAAAGAAAGATTAAGACTATTAAGCCTCACACAGGATGAGACATTAGCAGCACTTCGTGAGCAGAATCAAAAATTAATGGAAGAGAAAAAAGCCCTAGAAGATGCTCAAAACATGTCAGAAAAAGAACAATTAAGAATTCAACAAGAAATTGCTGAAGAAAAAGCGGCAGTTGCAAAATTGACAACTGAACTTGCAACGGCACAACAAGCAGCAACTCAAGACGCTACAGCTATTGAGAAGCTAAAAACAAGCTTAGCAAGTAAAGAAAAAGTTATTAAGGCATTGGATCTAGATCTTGATGAGAGCGCGAAAAAATATGCGAAAATAAAGAAAGATTATCAAGAAGCAAACTTAAGAGCCGCGGTATTAGAAGAAGATGTAAAACTTGCAGAGCAAGAGAAAGTGCAAATTCAAGAAAAACTAGCCTCTTACGAACATCATGTTTTTGGAGATCAAGAGAAAAGTACGGCTTCAACTTCAAATGCGACTACTTCTGGGAACAGAAGAAGTATAAAGCCTATTTCATCTACTAAGTAGAATTAAAGGTTGAGCTTTGTAAGCATTGATGCTAACAGAAAACAGGTTCAGTTTCTTTTTAGAAAATGAACCTGTTTCGCTTTTTTGTGCTAAATCAAGGTACATTGGGACGCAAATGTTGAGAAAAGTATTATATTTTTGGTTGTCTCTTCTATTTAATTTATCTTTATCTCATGCAACCACGTGGGAAAATCTTCAATCTTTCAAATGGCCTACCTGTACTGTACCTCAGAACAGTTGGCGTGTGGGAATTGGGATTGGTGTAGAATATTTTAACCTTGCAGCAATAGAAAAATATAATTTTTCCGAATTGGGGTCTATGCATGTTGGGAAGCGAGATCAAAATCAAAAACAATTTCAAGTGGCACCTTCTTTGGAAATAGGGAAGACAAGTTGCAACGATTACTATATGGGAGTTGTTGCAAGCTGGCATTATTCTGGGGCTAAAAAGGAATCAAGGGTTCCGTTCAAAAATACAACCTACTTTACCCAGCAATTTAAAATGGCCCATTATTTTGATATCTTGACTAAGCTTGGGTATAAAGTTACCCCAGAGACAATGGGGTATCTTGTTGTGGGACCTTCTATCACTAAATGGTCACACACAACAAATCAAATTAAACATAAAACGTTACAAGACACTTTTAAGACATCTCAAACAAGTATTGGTTTAGGGATGGGAATAGGTGTGGAGCAAGTTATTTGTAAGAATGTTGCATTAAGTATAAGTTACACCCATCATTTTTATAAAAAAGAAAAAAAACAGAAATTTATGAAATTTCAGGAAAATTTTGGAGATGGTGGTGATGATGATTGGCGCTCTGGATTTGTCACTAAAGCCATAACCCCTTCATCTGACACAGTTACGTTTCGTTTGACCTACTTCTTCTAAAATATCTTCAAAGGGCTCTTGTTTGTTTAAGACCATGAGCTCCTTAAATTTTAATTCTTATCCTCATCCACATAATAGGGCACATTAATAATAATACGAGCTTGATTACATAAACGTTCATTCCAAGAAAGAATTCGTACAATGGCCTCTGCTGTGCGATTATGCAGTAAGTTATGCCACCACCTTGCGGGAATAAATTCGGGAAGAATAAGGATAGATGACACACCATTGAGTGTATCTAAAAGGTGAACATACTCAATGATAGGCTGAATAATCGACCGATACGGGGAATTAAGCACAATGATGTCAAGACCCCATTCGAGAGCTTCCAATTGTTGTTTTGTGGGGGTTACATCCTCTTGATGGATATCCACAATAATGACCTTAACATCGGTGGTCAGCTGACGTGAAAATCTTAAAGCTTCCAGTGTTCCCTTATGTACCCTTGAGACAGGAACAATGGCCGTTGAAGCTTTAGAGTGATTAAAGGTATTGTTAATATTTTTTTCAAGAGAGATATCAACTTTGAGCTGATTCTCAATTTCAGTGTAATGCTTTTTTACCTTGTAGCATAAGCTTACGATGAGGGGCACAACGATAAGGATTAAGAAGGCGCCTTCAGAAAATTTGGCTTCGAACGTGACAACAAGCGCTATTCCTGTCAAGCAAGCGCCAAAGGCATTTAAGGCCATCTTGCATCCTGTGGAAGACCAAAGAGGTTGAGATGTATCTTGAAGAGATTGACGCCAATATTTAACCATTCCCCATTGGCTTAAGGTAAAAGCACTAAAAACACCGATAGCATAAAGGGGAATTAAAGCATGTGTATTGCCTCTAAAGAGTAAAATTAAAATACTCGCTAAAATCGCTAGCCATAAAATTCCTTTAGAAAAAACAAGACGATCACCAATCGCTGAAAATTGACGCGGGAGCCAACCATCTTTTGCAAGAATCGCACTTAATTTAGGAAATCCTACGAAGACAGTATTTGCGGCTAAAAATAAAACGGTGGCTGTTAAAAGTTGGATCGTTTGATAAAGAAAACCATCTCCCCAGAGATTGCGGATTAATTGGCTTAATAAGCTTTCTGTATGGAGAGGACTAAGACCAAGGTTTTGAGAAATAATGGTAATAGATAGGAATGTGCCACCCAGAATAAGGCCGAGGGCCAATAGAATTTGACGTGCCACAGTTGAGCTTGGCTTGGTGAGCATACTGCCGGCATTTGCAATCGCTTCCACGCCTGTCATGGCGGTACACCCTCCCGCAAAAGCTCGTAAGACAACCGCGATGGTTGCTAGATCTAAAAAGACATCAAAAGAGGAAGAGGAGTATTTTTGAAGTGCGAGGCCTGTCTGAAATAAACCATCAATGCATAAACAAATAATAAGAATAATAAAAGCCCCGATGGGCAAAGCAACCGCATAGGCTGATTCCCGAATTCCTCTTAAATTAAGCCAAGTTAGCAACCAAAGACCCAAAAGGCACAGAGACACTTTAAAATTAAGTAAATAGGGAAAAGCAGAGCAAATGGCTCGAATACTGGCGGTCATAGAAACAGCCACGGTTAAAACATAATCAATCAATAAAGACGCCGCGGCAACCAAAGCAGAGGGAATTACCAAATTATGGCGGGCAACAATGTAAGCACCTCCTCCTTCGGGATACGCTTGAACGGTTTGTCGATAAGACGCAATGAGGGCCGCCAACACAACAACAATCGCGCCCGAAATCGGGATAGAAAGAGCTAAAAAATGACTTCCTGCGAGAGAAAGTGCTATCAAAATCTCTTCTGTCGCGTAGGCGATAGAAGAAAGTGCATCCACTGCCAAGAGAGGAAGGCCCAGGAAAAAACCTAATCGTTCACGATGTTGAACGGAATTTTTGAGGGGATGCCCCAGCAAGAATGTGCAAAGACGCGTTGTCGGATGAGTATCTGGTAAAGTTCGATGAAAAGGTTTCATGAGAATAGTGATACTAAAAATTACTTAATTTTAAATGAACGACATTAGGAAAGGAGGAATAGATAATAAGAAAGAAAGTATCTCGACTTGAATTAAAGTCTAAAAGCATTTATTCCTAATTTAAATATACATAAATTTTTTAAAGAGTTATTCATGACATCTCATAGCGTAAAAGAAGGGAAGTCTCTTTCTTCTGACGATGAAAAAGAGGGGGATTTTGAGAATTTATCTCTCGCAAATCATCTCCCTAAAGATAAAATAGACTTGAATGAGCATTTCATTAAAAATTCCACAGCAACCTTTTTCCTTAGAGCCGCCAGCGATGCTTTAAAAGGTGCTGGAATTTCCAAAGGAGATTTGCTTGTGGTTGATCGTAGTTCTAATCCAGCTTCTGGGGCCATTGTTATTGCGGAACTTGATGGTGAGCTTTCTATTCGACAATATGAAAAAAAGGGGGATAAAATCTTTCTTTCCACAGATTACTCCCACATAGAATTTCTTCCCACCGATAATTCTAATGAAATTCCGATATGGGGAATAGTGACAACGGTTATTCGTTCTTTGTGACTTGGGTAAGTAGTGAAAAAAGCCTCGATTACAACTTATTAAGCTATTTTGTATTGTAATAGAGAAGAAAAAAAACACCTAGATCTTGAACATCAATGAAAACATACTTAGGATTAATACTCTATTATTCTTTTAAAAATAAGGTCTGATCGAATTATGCAAAATTTGGAGATGAATTTATTTCAAAAGATTGACCCCAAAGCTTTAGAAAAAATAAATGGCATAAAATTCACTTTTAGAGAGATCGATGTTTTAGCTTTTATGCTTCATGGGAAATCAACGAAGAAAATAGCTTCTTTGCTTGTGATCTCGCCGCGTACTGTTGAAAATCATGTGCGGAATATTATGGTGAAACTCGAATGCAATTCGCGGGAAGCTATTATCGATTTTATAGAGAAATCTAAAGAAAATTATCTCCTTAAAAAATATTATTTAACGTTAAGAATAAACTCCGCTTTTAAAGAATGCTTAAGAGAAGTTTTTCTTTTAAAAGAGAAAAAAACGTTAAATTGTAAAATTGAAACGATTGAAAATGACTTTGGGAATCCAGTTTTAGAAAACTATCTCGAACTCGCCGGCATTCACATTTTAAAAGAAAGTGAAAAAGAGAAAAACCCCAAAATTTCAGTAGATTATGTTCTTTTTCCTCTTACTATCCTAGGAGAAAAGGAAATTTCTCTTATAAAAGAAAAAATAAACACGTATTTTCAGCAAGCTTCAGCATCTTTACCTACTTTAATTTTACTTATCCCCCCCAAAGAACAAGATAATTTTTCTTCTCAAATTTTATTGAGAAATAGCGAGAATATAATAACACTAAATTTTCAAGAAGATGATTATCTTTCATTTTTTGAACTTTTGAAAAAAATGTTGCCGCATCTTAATTTAGAGAAAATAATTTCGAAATTTATCAAAAAATGTGAAGAATTAAAGCCTACTTTAGAGGCTAATTCTTTATCAGATACGCTAATGATTTCTTCGTCTGAGTTGAAACAAGATATAGATAAAAACGTAAATAATATAAAAAAATCAAAAACTTATTTGATTATAGGCTTTCCTTTGATTTTGTTAGGATGCATAATTTTATTGTTAGGTTTTTATCAAACTACAGACATCTTTGAAAAAATTAAGACCTCTTCAGGAAATATCATAAGATCTGATCTTCCTATTCCAGCTGAGCCTATTCTTTTATCGCGGCCTCAAATTCTATCTCAAATTCAAGAAAAATTAAGTAAGAAACAAGGAATTCAAGTTATTGCCTTGGTAGGGATAGGAGGAGCCGGTAAAACAACCATAGCGCGTCAATATGCCCGCTTACAAAAAACAAATGTTATATGGGAGATAAATGCTGATACGAAGGAAAATCTAATTAACTCATTTGAAAATCTTGTCTATGCTCTTTGTAAAACAAAAGAAGAAAAAAAGATATTAAGGGATCTTCAAGAAATAAAAAATCCTCAAGAAAGAGAAGAAAAAATAATTCTTCTTTTGAAGGACAAGTTAAAATCAGTTTCAGAATGGTTATTAATCTACGATAATGTTGAGAAGTTTACAGATATTCAGAAATATTTTCCTTATGATCCAATTGGTTGGGGAGATGGAAAGGTCATTATCACCAGTCGAGATAATAATATTGAAAATAATAGCTACGTAAGTCATGTGATTCAAATTAAAGAACTGGATATCCGAGAAAAGCTAACTCTTTTTACGAAGATTATGCGAATTGGAAATGTGCATCATTCCGAAGTTAAATCAAAGAAATTTTTAGACAATATCCCGCCTTTTCCTTTGGATATTTCTACAGCAGCCTATTATTTAAAAGCGACGAATGTTTCTTTAGATGGGTATTTGGATCACTTAATTAATTACAATAAAGAGTTTGCGGCAACTCAAGAATATATTCTTAAAGAGGCGTCAGATTATACAAAAACACGCTATAGTATTATTACGTTATCTTTAAAAAAAATTATTGATACACAAAAAGAATTTGTACCCCTATTATTATTGATTAGTTTATTAGATTCTCAAAATATTCCTAAAGCCCTCTTAGATGTGTGCGGAAACAGTTCGTTCGTGGATAGTCTCTTTTATCATTTAAATAAGTATTCATTGATAGCGAATGAATTTTATAGGAATACAATCCCTGTATTTTCTATGCACCGAAGCACCCAAAAAATAAGTTTGGCTTACCTCCAAAAAACTTTAGCCTTAGAGAAAAACAATCCTTTATTAGATAAAGTTACGCACACATTTGAAAATTATATGGCGGAAATGATAGATAAAGAAGACTTTTTTCAAATGAAACTTCTTTTATCGCAGACAGATGCTTACTTAAGGCATGATGAACTTCTCAGAGATGATATTAAGGATAATCTTAAAAGTTCTCTTGGATGCATATATTATTATTTGAGTGATTATGTAAAAGCAAAACAACTTCTTGAAGAGAGTCTTGTAAATTTAACAAAGGACTATCATAAGAATCATCATAAGATTGCGCGCATTTTAATATATCTCGGAAATGTTTATAGAACTCTTGGAAATTGCGAGAAAGCCAAGAAACTCCTTGAAGAAAGTCTTTTAATTTATGCGCAATATCCGGGCCATTATATGGGGAATGGACGTGCATTAGGGTACTTAGGAATTATTTATAGAGGATTAGGGGATTATTCGAAAGCCCGAAATCTCCTTGAAAAAAGCCTTGAAATTTATCAAGAACATTCGAGAGATAGTATTGGACATGCTTGGGTCTTATCTCATTTAGGAAATACTTATCTTATATTAGGGAACTATGAACAGGCCAGAATTCTGCTTGAACAAAGTCTTACCATTTATAAAAAGCATTCTGAAGATTATGTGGGTGTTTCTTGGGTGTTAGGATATTTAGGAGATGCCTATAGAGCCCTTGGTGACTATAAAAAGGCTCAATCTTTGCTTGAGCAAAGTCTTGTGATTTGTCGGAAACATTTTCCAGAAAATCATGTGTATATCGCTTCTTCTCTTGCGTATTTGGGGAATGTCTATGCCGAAATAGGGGATTATAAAACGGCCCGTGAATTACTAGAGAAAAGTCTTGAAATTTCAGCCAAAAACTATGGAAAAAATCATCTCCACACGGCTCGAATTTTAAGAAGTTTGGGGCGCGTTTATCTTTTAGAAGGAAAAACCCAAAAAGCAGAAGACTTAATCCAGAAATCCTTAGATATTTTTCAACAACACAAATACAGTGAAAGCTATATGGCGTTAGAAAATCTAGCTGAGCTGTACCTTATGAAATTCTCGGAGCCATCAATTTCCAATGATGGGCAGGGTTTCGAATCAAAAAAGAAGGCAATTGAGTATTTAGAAAAAGCTTTAATGATTGTTCAAGCGCACTTTCCTCATGATTCTTCTCATTTATTGAGACTTCAAAAAAAATTAACCACTCTTAAAAATTCTTAAAGATAAAAACTCCCCAAGAATTTTTAGTTCTTGGGGACTTATAAGATTATTTTATTTTAACTATATTATTTTCGTAACTATATAATGAAATATAAATCTTATGTATGGTTATAATTTATTCTGACATGCAAAAAGTGCATTACATTATATGTTTTTTTAACGAAAACTAAGAAAGTTGAGAAATTCTTTGGTGGGCGCTATAGGGTTCGAACCTATGACCCGCTGATTAAGAGTCAGCAGGATATATCCCCTATCTAAATCTACAATTATCTATAAATCAATATTTAACAATGAATTAATTGATTAATGTGTACAGTATCAATCTATAGCAATAGACTTATTTCTCTCTTTCTTGCTGACAATTTGCTGACAATTTTATATAGTTATAATAAGTAATCAATCTGGAAGAAAACCTTAATAGGATAAGAGAATATGCCTAAACTTACAAAAAGATTTATTGAAGCTATCAAGCCTTCCACTTCATCAACCATAAAGTATTGGGATAGCGAAATTAAAGGATTTGGGATTGTGGTGCTACCTAGTGGGCGGAAAACATACTGTATTATATATAGAACTTCGGAAGGAATCCAGAAGCAGCTTAAACTTGGTGTACATGGTAAAATTACATCTGAAGAAGCTCGCATACTTGCACGAAAATACTTGGGTGAAATTGCCCATGGCCATGATCCAAGAGCAAAGAAAGATGCAGACAAAAATTTATTAACGATTAAGGCACTTGCTAAAGATTATTTAGAACGCCATGCTCAAAATAAAAGGCCTAAAAGCCTTCAAGAAGATCAAAAACTCTTAAATAATATAATTATTCCCATACTAGGGGGAAGGAAGGTTGCTCATATCACGCGTCGAGATATAGAAAGTATCCATTTACAGTTGAAGAATACACCTTATCAAGCAAATCGCGTATTAGCTTTACTCTCAAAGATGTTTTCTCTTGCTGTTGCGTGGGGCTGGTGCAGTGATAACCCTGTTAGAGGAATACAAAAATATCAGGAAGAGAAAAGGGATAGATGGCTGGATGAAGAAGAATTGCAACGACTGTGGGCTGTGTTAGAGAAGTATAACCACCATCTCACAACCCACATTTTTAAATTGCTGCTTCTTACAGGAGCAAGAAAAGGAGAACTGCTTCAAGCAACTTGGGATCAATTTGACCTTGAAAAAGGCATTTGGACGAAACCTTCTCATTTAACAAAGCAGAAAAAGAAAGAACATCTCCCTCTTTCAGAGAATGCCATTGATATTATTAACGAGCTCAAGCAATTCAGAAAGGAAAATTCTCCATATCTATTCCCAAGTAAGATAGAGGGACAGCCTTTACAAGAAATCAAAACATTTTGGAAAAAGGTTATAAAAGAAGCTAAACTTGAAAATGTACGCATACATGACTTACGTCACACTCATGCTTCTCATTTGGTTTCAGATGGCTTGAGCTTATCCATTGTTGGTAAGCTCTTAGGTCATACCCAAGCATCAACGACCCAACGCTATGCCCATATAGCAAATGAGCCTTTAAGAAAAGCAACAAGCTTGTTTGGTGACAAGCTTAAAAAGCTTACAGCAAAAGAGATACATAACCCATAATATAAAATAAAAAAGAGATAATGGTATGTTGATCCAAGCCATTTTATAATTGATTCATAGTTATAGCAGCAAGTAGACCTCACATTGTACATGCAACAGCAGTATTATAACCATGCAAGGATTCACTTATTTTAGTATATCTCAGTCATAACCATGGGTAAGCACAAGACTATAAGATTTATAAAGGTAAAAACGAGAAAATGACCAACAAGAATACCTTACCAAGTGCACATTGTTAATTGAGGGCTAGGCATGTATAAACATGCTGCGGAAGGAATAACTCCTTGACAATTTAACTTACAGGTACTATAGTAATAATAGGCGAGTAAGTCCTTTAGCATTCCTTTGGTGCTCCCTTCCATAGGTTGGGTATGAGCCAGAGGGTACGGGTGTTAAAGGGGTCGCCTTTTTTCATCTTGCTCAGGCAGATAAACTGATTCAAATTCAATCTTCTCCTTAAAACAATCATACCAGCTTGTTTCTTCTGAAGTGTATTTTCTTGCAATGCCCCAGCAAAATAAGTCAACTGCTTGTATAACAGGATTTTCATGAGAGATAACATGCTCAATATTCAGGAGCGCATTCGGTGATAAATCCAGGTGGGCTTCAATATAGGTATTAAAGTCTTTTATCTCTCTAGAACTTTTACATCTATCCATAACAAGATCCAGCCTTGTCACATTATTTCTGAGATTAACATGGGATAGTAAAAATTTAGCAATGTAATTATAAAGCCTTTTTTTGCTATCACCAGTCCTAAGGTGAGAATAAACACGTTCTTTGTTAAGAATCACGGTAAAAATGCTCCAACCAGAAGATGGCATATGTCTGTAAAAGTATTGCTTTATACTCAAGTCTGTTTTGGAGCCTTTGAGTTCATAATGATTCTTTTTTTCTTTGGCAGATATTTTTGATTTAAATGTTCTTAAGATTGCTCGTGAGATTTTCTTTTGAGTCTCGATTCCTTCTACTTTAAGGAGCGTAACAACAAAGAATTTTGAGGCACCAGAGCTATCAAAGCCTAGGCACCCTGATTCATCCAAGTATAAAAACACATGCGACATTTGAAATCTTTTCTAAAGTAATAAATGGATGTATTTTTCTTATATTGTGTAGTGCTTAATGTAAACAAGTTGTTAATCTTTTCTTTTATAAGCTTCATTGAGCAATTCACATTCATGCAAGGCTGCATCCATAAAGATTTGTTGCATTTCTGCTTGCTCTGCTTTTGAGATTGTTTGGATGAGGTCATCCAAGGATTGAATAATTTTCATGGTTTGTTGTTCTGCATTGATAGTAATACAATGCTTAATGAATTGCTTATAAGGATGATTATGAGTATTAAGTTTTAGGCAACGTTTGTGCAAGTGGGTAGCCAACCAAAATCTTGGCAGGATAGCCGCAAAGATTGAAAAAAATAATCTTTTGTCAGTTAAAGCCTTCAAGAAGCCAATATATTCTTTGCAGGCTGTTGTTAGGTTACACGCGTTTCCCTTAAACTTATCTAACTGGATGCTAAGGCTCCCCGCGGTCATAAGAGAAAGCTGCGCATTTTGAACAAGAATTCGATGAATGCATTTTGGATAATTTAGCTTTGATAGAAGGATCATCTCTTCAGAAAGAAAACGCCAGACATGCTCTTGTTGGTTAAGGAAGGAAGTAAATTGTCCTTCTTTTAAATCCTGGTTGATTAATTGTTCATAAAAAGGATGCTTGAGGACAGCCTTATGGAGATATTGAAGAGGACTCTCGACAAAATTTAAGAAAGGAGAGTTTAAATCTTTTAGATTTAAAGAATTATCCATGGCGTACTCCTTCCATTGAAGAAAGGGCGCCAATTTTATTGAAAATCTGGAGTTTATTGTTCTTCTCTAATGAACAAAAAATGAGAGGTAGAAATTTATTATAAATATATGTTATAGTACACATGTACACGTATCCTCATGGTTATGTGTTGCTGAAAGCCCGCTTTAGACCGCGAAATCTTGGAGCGGGTTTTTCTTTTTTAAATCTCTAAGTGGTTAGTTCCTGTCCCTCTCTAAAAGTAAATCCAGCAGCCCGAAGGCCACTGGATTGTTGAGTTGACAGGGAGGCTTTACGAGAAGTGAGATACTTCTCGTCACTCGGCATAGAATTCATGCCAAATTTGTTGATCGTCTGCGCATCTATTGAATTATTTTCCTGTTTATAAGTATTATAATGAATAGAAGGGAGAGAAGCTCTTGACTCCTCTCGACCTTCTATTGCTGGCGTGGGAGGGACGCCATATACTTGAGAAGATAGACTTTTTAAAATTCTTTTCCTGGAAGAATGGAGCCTAGCAGCATTGAAGCTGCTAGGCTTCTTCGGGGGAAGAACTAAATCACAAACTGGTAAAACTGTTTTATTTATAAAAATTTCGTTGATACTAGATAATAATAAGCTGTGCTTTCCAACCGTCTTCAAGTTGGGGCTTTGAGTAATAATTAAGCTATTTGGCAGCCTTTTATTGTTGTAAAACTCATAAACCATATTTCCCTTCCCCAGATTTCCTACCCTAAAATCATTATGTTACCTTCTATTTGAATTCCCTATTATTTGAGGCAACTATTCATAGCTACCATAAACAAATATGCATTACAAGAATATTTTTAAAAGAGAACTACAATTTTCAAATATCTTTATGCTAAATTGATATCGCAAAAATTTGTTTATTCTGCTAATTACAAGGTATGGTTCTTACTTTCCCTATGTAAATGAGTATTAATGTTAGACTTATCAAAACTTAGATTGTTTTATTGGGTTGCTAAATATGGAAGCTATACTAAAGCAAGTAAAGAAATCGATCTAAGTCAACCTTCACTAGTTCGACAGATGCAAGCTCTAGAAGAGAGCTTGGGATGTAAATTATTTAATAGGCATTTTCGTGGCATTTCTCTCACTCAAGAAGGAGAAAAATTATTTGAAACTACAATAAAAATTTTAGCTGAAGCGGATACACTAGAAAAATCGTTAAAAAGCACACAAGAACCCATTAAAGAAACCCTAAAAATAGGGACTACGACTGGAATTTCTGCGGATTGGCTTGTTAGATTTATACCAGGCTTTGTTGAACAATATCCACACATCAAGTTAAATGTATTATCTTACACTACTGATTTTGATCTGGATAAAAACAACATAGACGTCGCTATACGTAATAAAATTGAAGGTGAGAAGGACTTAATTCAGAAGCATTTATATACTTTTGATTTTAAGCTGTATGCAAGCAAAGAATATTTAGAAAAATATGGATACCCTCAAACGGCAAAAGATTTAGACAATCATCGTCTAATTGGATTTGCTGATGATGAAAAAGTGATGTTTCAAGAAGTAGATATCCTCTTACAAGGAGATACAGTTGAGCGAAAGAAAAGAGATTATTTTATAACAATTAACTCTAATATTGCAGAGTTTAGATTAGCAGAACAAGGAGTCGGGATTGCTAGTATATGGCCAGGACTTAGTTTACTTAAAAACTCAAGTTTAGTTGAAGTCTTGCCATCAGTGAAGAGTATGTCTATTGATATCTATTATATATATCATAAACATGTGTATAATACTGAAAAAGTTGAATTATTATACGCTCACATCAAGAAAGTTCTTCATGATGGCAAGCTTGGTATTTGAAATTATTTATTGAATATTAGAAATATCTTGCATTGATTGACTGCTAAAGTCTCACGATTGACTTTCTTCATATCTACATCTCCTTAACTCAACAAGTTAATGATTTATTAACTTATACAAGATTAACGTATATTTTAATTAAATTTTTAGTCAAGTTTATTTAATGTTTATCTTACGCAATATTCCCTCTAGTTTAGGAGATATTGCTGCCTTGTCTCCATGACCAATAGAGATATAAAATATTGGAGCAACATCACCCCCAGATACATTTAAAAATTTAGAAACTTCGGAATCACGAAACCACGCACTTATCCAAGTTCTTAAACCTAACGCCGTTGAATTTAAAAGAAGTGTCTGTGATAAGTGGCCTGCATCTAAATATACGTCCTTATATGAGCGTGAATGACAATATTTTGTCCACACTTTCTCAAAGTGAGCAACTAGGAAAATTCCTACAGAACATCCTTCTGCAAAAAATTGCCCACATAACATATTTTTTATGTCATTATAGCTTATACTATGATTAATTATCAGACGTCAAGCATGATTTCCGATTGAGCGACACTCAAGATTGCCGGTTTAGTTAAGAAGTGTCGTGCATGTTTTATAGTCTCCCGGGTGATTAATTTTGAGTTGATTGTTTACGTCTGTAACTATCGTCAGTAATATTGATAATG